>NZ_JBHFKW010000033.1:0-54911 GCF_042879395.1 Photorhabdus sp. RM322S | reverse complement strand
AAACGATCAGAACAGTGATTTACAGCGAAATGCATTATTAAGTATAAATTGTGAACAGATTTTTGAAGATAAAATTAGTGGTAAAACAGCCAATAGACCAGGTTTGAAACGGGCTTTAAAGTTACTTAAAAAAGACGATACATTAGTTGTTTGGAAGCTGGATCGACTGGGACGTAGCGTAAAAAATTTGGTCGCTTTGATTTCTGATTTAAGTGAACGAGGCATTCATTTCCAGAGTTTGACTGATAGCATTGATACCAGTACCGCTATGGGAAGGTTTTTTTTCCATGTCATGAGTGCATTGGCGGAAATGGAACGTGAATTGATCGTTGAAAGGACGAATGCTGGGTTGATAGCTGCTCGTGCTCAGGGAAGAGTTGGGGGCAGGCCAGTATCAATGACGTTATCCGAGCGGCAACAGGCAAAAAGACTGCTAGCCAGTGGTCATAGTCGGAAGAAGCTGTCGCTGATTTATGGTGTTTCTCTCTCCACTATCTATAAATATTTACCAGTTAGGTATTTAGAAAAACCAATAGATTAACTACCTAATTTGTATCATCTTCCACACATTTCCCATTGAGTGATTTAGTAAACCAGATACTTCAACATAGCGGTACACCTTAACAGGAGAACCGCTAATATGGCACAAGAATATCATCACGGCGTCCGTGTACAGGAAATTAACGAAGGTACTCGCACTATTGCGACAGTTAGCACTGCTATTGTCGGTATGGTGTGTACTGCTCCTGATGCAGACGCGAAAACTTTTCCGTTAAATACTCCGGTCTTGATTACCGATGTATTGAGCGCAAGTGGTAAGGCTGGTAAAACCGGAACGTTGTACCAAGCTCTCAAAGCTATTGCAGACCAATCCCAACCCGTCACTGTTGTTGTCCGTGTGGCACAAGGTGAAACGGAAGAGGAAACTGTCACCAACATCATTGGTTCTGTCACTGGTGAAGGCAGAAAAACCGGTATGCAGGCACTATTGGCAGCTCAAAGTCAATTAGGTGTAAAACCTCGTATTCTGGGTGTTCCTGGCTTGGATTCAAAGGCTGTGGCCTCTGAACTGGCAAGTATTGCACAGAAACTGAAGGCAATGGCTTATGCCAGCGCTTATGGTTGTAAGACTATCGCGGAAGTTATCAAATACCGTGAAAATTTCAGTCAGCGTGAACTGATGTTGATTTGGCCTGATTTCCTGAGTTGGAACACGGTTTCTAACAGCGAAGCTATTGCTTACGCTACCGCTCGTGCTCTGGGTCTACGCGCTAAAATTGATGAAGAAACCGGTTGGCACAAAACCCTGTCCAACGTTGGCGTCAATGGTGTAACCGGCCTTTCCGCAGATGTATTCTGGGATTTGCAGGACACCGCAACCGATGCAGATCTGTTGAACCAGAATGGTATCACTACTCTTATCCGTAAAAACGGCTTCCGCTTCTGGGGTTCCCGTACTTGCGCTGATGATCCTCTGTTCCAGTTCGAAAGCTATACCCGTACTGCACAGGTATTGGCCGATACCATGGCTGAAGCACATATGTGGGCAATCGATAAGCCACTAACTCCTTCTCTGGTTCGGGACATTGTCGAAGGTATTAACGCAAAATTCCGTGAGCTGAAATCCGGTGGCTACATCATTGACGGTCATTGCTGGTATGACGAAAAAGCCAATGATAAAGACACGCTGAAAGCGGGAAAACTGACCATTGATTACGATTACACACCTGTACCGCCACTGGAAAACATGATGTTACGCCAGCGCATTACAGATAGTTACCTGATGGATTTCGCAAAAAGCATCAATAGCTAAGGGGGCACTGATGGCATTACCTCGCAAACTTAAATACCTAAACCTGTTTAATGACGGCAACAACTACCAAGGCGTTGTAGAAGAACTTACTCTGCCTAAATTAAGCCGAAAACTGGAAGCCTATCGTGGTGGCGGTATGAGCGGCAGCGTCGCTATAGATTTAGGTCTGGATGAAGGCGCGTTGGATGCAGAATTCACTTTGGGTGGCATGGAATCCCAGCTCTATAAGCAATGGGGTATAGCAAAAGCGGATGGCGTTATGTTGCGTTTCGCAGGTTCTTGCCAGCGCGATGATACCGGTGATGTGGTTGCTGTTGAGGTTGTGATGCGTGGTCGCTTCCAAGAATTTGACCACGGTACTTATAAGCAAGGGGATAACACCCAGACTAAGATCACTGCTAAAAACACCTATTTCAAACTGACATGGGATGGTGAAGTTCTGATCGAAATCGACACCATCAATATGGTTGAAAAAGTCGGCGGAGTAGATCGTCTGGCGCAACATCGCCGCGCTATCGGTCTTTAATTTATACCCTAATCTCATCAGGCTATTTACCTATATCAACGCCTGATGGGATAGGTTCTTAATTGGATAAACAAGGTTGAACCATGACAGAAACACTTATTACTCAAAACGACGATCAGAAGACAATTGTATTAGAAGAGCCACTGGTGCGTGGCAATAGTGATATCACGGAAGTTGTAGTGCGTAAACCTAATAGCGGCGCACTGCGTGGTGCACGGTTACAGGCTCTATTGGAGATGGATGTGGATTCCATGGTGCTGGTTTTACCACGCATCACCACACCAGCGCTAACAAAAAGCGACTTGCTGACAATGTCACCTGGTGATCTGATTAATCTCAGTGTGGAGGTGGTCAATTTTTTGTTGCCGAAGTCGGTCAAGTCCGGTTCCCAGAACGACTAACAGTAGATGAACTGGTGGCAGATATTGCCACCGTTTTTCACTGGTCTCCGGTTGTGACCGACGAAATGTCACTGCCCGAGTTATTGGATTGGCGATATCGGGCTATTTTACGAAGTGGTGCAGAAAATGAGTAATATACAATCACAGTTAAAAACAGTTACAAGCGCTGTTGGTAAGCTGACCCACTCCTTTAAATCTGTTCAGCGAGACAATAGAAAACTGGTGGATTCGGTTTGGAAAATCCGAGATGAATTCAAGCTGTTAAATCAGTCCGTTAATGGTATCAAGCCTATTGTAAAATATGCGCAGGAAACTGCGCAAATGCGCACTTCTCTCAAATTGTTTAATCAGTCAGTCAATAAATCTCTGTCTATCCAGAACAATACGAAGGAGACTGTGCGGATCCACAATGATTTCAGGTTAGTTAATAAGTCAGTTAGTAAATTTCAGTTTATTCAGAACAATACACAGGAAATTGTGAGTTCCCATAATAGAGATAAAGGGAATAAAGACAACCGAAATTTAATTTGGCTAATTATTAACGAATTTAAGTTGTTAAATCAGTCGGTTAATGATCTTAAACCGATTGTAAAATATGCACAGGAAACTACGCGGATTCGTGACGATATCAAATCGTTAAATAAGTCCGTTGATAAACTTCAGTCTGTCTCGAATCATGCACAGGGAGCCGGATCTACTGATAATCAAGACAAAGAGAGTAGACAGAATGGTCGTCTTGGCAGGATCCGAGCGTTTGGCGAGCGTATTACGGACACTGGTGAAAAAGCAAAATCAACCGGGTTTAAGATGCTGGAAACCGGCAAAAATATAGTAATGCCGGGTTATGAATTAGAACCATTAATGTCCAGACTTCAGGTGCTCACTAACGTTGGAAAAAACTCTCCTGAATACGTAATGCAACGTAAACAGATTCGTGAAGAGAGTAAAAGCAGTGGACTTTCAGCTAGCCAAGTTGCACAGGGGCACCTTGCATACGCATCAGCAAGTTATATGCCAGAACAGATAAAAAATATGATGCCTGGCACGATAGCAATATCTCAGGTCAGTGGTATGGATTTGGCTGCTACTGCTGAGATTGGTGTGAGTGCATTGGCTAGTTTTAAGTTACAGTCTAAAGATATGAGTCATGTCAACGACGTGATGGCAGCCACTCTAATTGGTTCCAGAACCACATTGGCGGCGCTGGGTGATGCCATGCAATATGTTGGCCCGAAAGCGGCATCACTAGGGATTGATTTTGAAACTGTTGCTGCTGCTACCGGAAAACTGTCATATGCCAATATCAATGGGGTAGCTGCTGGTGGTGCTCTGGAAAATATTTTAGAGCGATTGGCAAATCCTCCAAAAATTGCAGCTGAGGCGTTGGAACAGCTTAATATCAAAACGCGTGATGCTAAAGGTAACCTACGGGAATTACCTGATATCTTGGCTGAGTTGGATAATAAAACCCGTTCTTTGAATCAAGTTCAACGTGATAGTTATCTTAATGCAATTGGTGGTGACGATGCAGCGCCTGCTTTAGACGTGTTGACTAGCCAAGCCGGGGCGGGAGGATTACAGGCTGAGGTTGGTAAGCTGAAAAGTCCGCAAGTTAATGGAACAGCGCAAAAAGCAGCATCTGAAATAACAAATAACCTCGAAGGTGATATTCAAAAACTTAATGCCGCTTGGCATGATTTGGGTATTCAAATTTTTTCTGGTGTAGATGGACCCTTGAGGAGTGTCACACAGAAAATAACGGTAGTTGTTGACAAAATTGGGGCGTGGATGGAAGCCAATCCGCAGCTGGTCTCTACTTTTGCAACTGTCACAATGGCTGTGGGTGGGATTTTGGTCGTATTCGGCACATTACTACAAGGAATTGGTTCATTATTGTCAATGGTAGTAACGGTAATACCTAGTTTCACCAAACTGAGAAGTGTTGGAGCTGGTTTAGGAAGTGTCTTTAGTTCGCTGGGAAGTATAACCTCAAGGATTGTTGGGTCAATAGGTAATGCCTGGAGAATACTGGCGAACATAGGTGTACAAGCTTTTGGTCTTTTAATTAATACTTTCAATATGTTGAGTAATACCATGATGCTTGTTGGCCGTTTAATGATGGCAAATCCAATCCTTGCCGTTATTAGTTTGATTGCAATGGCAGCTGTTTATATTTGGTATAACTGGGAGTCATTGGGGCCGAAATTCACCCAGCTTTGGGAAGGTATTAAAAATATATTCAGTAGTGCCTTGGAAAATATTAAAAGCTATTTCATGAATTACAGCTTAATAGGAATTATTTACCGGAACTGGGATGAGATTATCAATACCATGCACGGTATGCCAGAGAAATTCCAGAAATTTGGAACTGCAATTATTGACGGACTTTTAAAAGGAATTAAAGAAAAATATGAATTAGTAAAAGATAAATTTTCTTCCATTACTGACTGGTTTAAGTCGTGGTGGAAAGGAGATTCCAAAGCTGAAGTTACGGTAAAAGCATCACAGGAAGTCACTAATAGTACTAATTCTGATGCTGCTACAGTAATTGCTGCTACTGCTCACGATAAAGGCGGCATTGTTCCTGCTGGACGGTTTGGTATTGTTGGCGAATATGGCCCTGAAATTATAAGAGGTCCTATGAATGTTACCAGTCGGAGAAAAACAGCTGCATATGCTGCTTTAGGGTTGTCAGTGGGGGCAATGATGCCATTTATGGCTGCGGCTCAAACGACTCCGATGCATTTCCAGAGCTTGCCGGTTCATGCCTATCCTGAAATTCAGGAAAGAGCGGAAAGAAGTCAGCCGCAGCAACACCGCGAAGCACCGCAATATCACATTTATGTTTATGGTTCACCGGGACAATCTGCACAGGATATTGCCCGTATGGTCAGACATGAGCTTGAGCAGCGGGAGAGTATGCAACAGGCTCGTTTACGTAGTTCATTCTCTGACAGGGAGGATTTTTAATATGATGGCTGCATTGGGTTTATTTGTTTTTATGCTGAAAACTACACCATATCAAAATTTTCAACATAAGCAGTCGTGGCGACATGCTTTTAACAGCCGAGTTGGAATACGGCCTGCCTGGCAATTTTTGGGGCCAGAGAATGACACTATTACGCTTTCTGGGACATTACATCCCGAGCTTACCGGTGGAGCTTTATCATTGCTGGTTCTCAAACTTATGGCTGACAGTGGTAAAGCTTGGTCTTTCATTGGTGGCAATGGCGCGATTTACGGCATGTTTGTCATTGAAAGTATTGATGAAACAAAAACTGAATTTTTTTCAGATGGGGCTGCCCGCAAAATAGATTTTACCCTGACATTACGGCGAGTAGATGAATCTCTGTTTGAGATGTTTGGCGACTTGCGGAATCAACTTTCTGATATTAAAGATAAACTTCCTAGTGTCAAAGATAAACTGGTAGATAAAGTCACAGGGGTGTTCTCATAAAATGGATTGGATACCTAAACTCGATATAGTGACAGGAAAAGATAGTGCTCCGGCATTTCTTCTGGAAATTGATAACAAGGATATCAGTGAGCGTATTCAATCACGCTTGATGTCGCTGACAATGACGGATAACCGAGGTTTGGAGGCTGACCAGCTCGATATCGAGCTGGATGATGCAAACAATATATTACAACTGCCTTCTAGGGGAAATATCCTTTCGCTGGAATTGGGGTGGCATGGGCATCCATTAACTCCTAAAGGTAAATTTATTGTCGATGAAATTGAACACAGTGGAGCGCCTGATAGGTTGACTATCCGTGCGCGCAGTGCCGATTTCCGTGGGATCACCAACACGAAACGTGAAGAGTCTTTCCATAACAAAAAGATTGGTGAGATTGTTCGTACAATTGCCGCCAGAAATAACCTGACAGCTTTAATAGGTAAAGATATTGAGAACATCATTATTCATATCGATCAGACAAATGAATCTGATTGCAGCTTCCTTACCCGGCTAGCAAAGAGGGAAGGGATTGCAGCTTCGATAAAAAATGGTGAATTGATCTTTATTCGGCAAGGGCAGAACAAAACGGCCAGTGGTAAAGATATCCCTATCATAGTGGTAAATCGCCAGTCTGGAGATAACCATAGATTCACTTTATCTGATCGCCAAGCCTATACCGGAGTAACAGCACAGTGGCAGGATACGCGCAATCCAAAGGAAAAACAGACGACCTCTGTCAGCTCAGGAAAAGAGCATAAAGAAGAAAGCAATTTGGAAGAAAAGAGGGAGGTAAAACAGGAAACCTCTATGAAATATACTGAATCAAAAAGTGAGAGTAAAGGAAAAATCCAGTGGGAGAGAGAACAGACAGCTTCAATGGAATTCACTCGATCGGAGAGTATGAATAAGGAAACGACCTATTTGATAGGTAGTGAAGATAACCAGCTAGTGCTTTCTCATATATATCCGGATAAAGCCAGCGCTGTACGTGCTGCCGAAGCTACTTGGAAAAAAATGCAACGGGGAGTGGCGTCATTTTCTATTCAACTAGCTCTGGGACGTGCCGATCTCTACCCTGAAACGCCAGTGAAAGTTATTGGTTTTAAACCAGAAATAGATGCAGCAGAGTGGACTATAACAAGAGCTACTCACATGATAAATCAAGGAGGTTTTACGACAGCGCTAGAGTTAGAAGTAAAAGTTAATGATCTCGATATGAAATAAATGTTCTCTATATGGGATCATATGTTATAATGTTCACGTAATGAGATGGTGTATTAAATAAGGGTAAAGAATATGATCAAATGTCCTCTCTGTGGTAAAGCAGCCCATGCTCGCAGCAGCTTTGAACATTCCTGCCAGACAAAAGAACGTTACAACCAATGTCAAAATATCAATTGTGGTGCAACATTCGTCAGTCATGAAACATTTGTGCGTTTTATTTCTAAGCCGAGTGAAGTGGCAAGTGTGAAGCCGCATCCTAAAGAAAAACCTAAAAGCCAGCTGAGCTTGATTTGAAGATTAAAAGCTAACTTGTAAACACTTTGCCACCGAAAGGTGGCTTTTTTATGGTGTGCCAGTCATGTACAACAACTTGAACCGCTTACAGAACTGATAGGTACAGATAGTGTGAGAAGATGAAGTTCCAAGTTTGCCTCTACATCTATTTGACTTAACTATGTTGCTAAATATCCTATAAATAATTAAGAAATTCACTTGCGTCCCCGGTCATATTTTGTCAGCTTTAGTGTAATTATAATCTCTGATTGACACTCCCCAAGACAGGACAATAACGATGAAAAATGTGGGTTTTATCGGCTGGCGTGGTATGGTCGGCTCAGTATTAATGCAGCGTATGATTGAAGAACGGGATTTTGATATTATTCATCCTACATTCTTCACGACATCACAACATGGGCAGACTGCGCCTGATTTTACAGGTCAACAGGGTACCTTACAGAATGCTTTCGATATTGAGGCGCTTAGTGTTCTGGACATTATTATTAGTTGCCAGGGTGGCGATTATACCAATGAGGTTTATCCAAAGTTAAGAGCAACGGGTTGGCAGGGATATTGGATTGATGCGTCATCAGCGCTGCGTATGAATGATGATTCCATCATTATTCTTGATCCGGTCAATTATGCTCATATTCAGGAAGGTCTTAATAAAGGTATAAAAACTTTTGTTGGTGGTAATTGTACTGTTAGTTTAATGCTGATGTCTTTGGGCGGTTTGTTTGCTAATGATTTGGTTGAATGGGCTTCTGTTGCGACTTATCAGGCAGCTTCTGGTGCCGGTGCCCGTCATATGCGCGAATTACTGGTTCAGATGGGATCTTTGCACATTCAGGTAGCAAAAGAGCTGCAAGAACCGGCATCTGCTATCCTGGATATTGAAAGAAAGGTAACAGATTTCACCCGTAGCGGTTCTTTACCAACAGATCAATTTGGCGTACCACTGGCAGGTAGTTTGATCCCGTGGATTGATAAACAACTTGATAACGGCCAAAGTCGTGAAGAGTGGAAAGGTCAAGCAGAAACCAACAAAATCCTGAATACTGGTAATAATATCATTACTGTAGATGGTTTGTGTGTCCGTATCGGAGCTTTACGTTGCCACAGCCAAGCATTTACTCTGAAATTGAAAAAAGATATTCCGATTCCTGAAATTGAGCAATTACTGGCTGCGCATAATGATTGGGTAAGAGTGATCCCAAATGATCGTGAGCTGAGTATGCGGGAATTGACCCCGGCAGCGGTAACAGGCACGTTGAATACTCCTGTGGGGCGCTTACGCAAGCTGAATATGGGCCCGGAATATTTATCTGCTTTTACGGTAGGTGACCAATTGTTGTGGGGAGCAGCAGAGCCTCTGCGTCGTATGCTGCGTATCCTGGCTTAATCATTTTAATCTATTTATTTATGTGAAAATCCACTCGTTATTTGGGTGGATTTCTCTATATGGCATTTGATGGTTCTGTTGATTGTTTCTTTATTGGTTTATTTTTGTTATATTCCATAAATTATATTTATGATTTGTATCTACCTAGTAAATCATTTTTATGGAGATGACGGGGATGGAACAAGATAAGCTACTGAGTTTAAAAGTAAGAGAATTAAGAGAGCTGGCAAGAACGTTATCTTTTCGCTATATCAGTCATAGTAAAATCAAAATGGATTTTAATTCAGATGTAAATCTTTTTATAGAGGATATATTGGGACGGGTTCGTGTTCATTGTTTATCTTCAAGTGGTGCAATTGAATTAATCCAATTTGAAATAGATCACCTGAAAGAGCAAGCTTTCTATTTAACAGCAAATAGAGTAAAGCAATATGCAATAATTGAAAGGGAAAAAGAGAAATCAAGTTATGCTAATCTTATATTAAAACAGATCGGATTTGTTGGTGGTGGTACTCAGATTCTTGCGGGTTACACAGTCTGTAAGGCTTCTTTGGGGTTAGCATGTGCTTCATTCGGTGCTCCATTAATGGCTCATGGGTACAATAATGTTGTTGAAAATGGATATTATCTACTGTACAGAGAAAATATTAATGGTGGTGTCAGAGAAGGATACAGATATATTGCTAACAAAATAGGTTTAAGTGATAAAGATGCAGATATTACTTATGCAACTGTTGATTTAGCACTTTCAGGTTATGGGATTTTTAGAAAAGTTTTGAAGCCAAGAGAGAAATCTTGGAGTTTATTTAGAAATATTAATAGCGATTTTACCAGAGGATGGAAAGAAATGAATTCTTTAAGCTTAAGTATGGAAATGGCGGTTGATGGTGTTACTCTTTGGAGTGTTTATAAGATAACAGAAGAAGAGAAATAATATGAGCCAGGAGATAATTATATCTACTCAATCGTCTGATATGGATTTTTTAATATATTTTTTATTTATAATGATTTTTTCTATGTTTTTTTTGTTTCTTAAAAAATACACAGAAAGTAAAAAGAGTATTTTTCTATTTATAATTAATATTTTGTTTTTATTTTCTTTTTGCACAGATCAACTAATTATATCTAAATTTAGTTATTCCTTGATTCCACCATTTAGATTTTTAAATTTAAATAATGAGGTAATAAGAGTAAGTGCGGTGATATTTTCAATTTTAATCATGATAATGTTCCCAAGGAAGTTTAAATGTTGACGATAAATTACTGGTGAAAAAGAATAATGGATTATACTGACATTATTATTTCAACTAAATCATCATGGTTAGACATATTGTATTATTATTTTTTTTCTATTATTATGTTATTTATTTTGTTTATTATAAAAAGAATTGTAGAAGAAAGTAGTAATAATATTTTTATTGTTTTTGGTGTTATTTTTGTTCTTATATTATCTAGCATTCAGCTAATTTTAACAGGATATGAATACGATATACCTTATTTTATTAACTTTAAAAGTGAAAGTATAAAGTTTGGGGGTATTATATTTTCAATATTATATGCTTTTTTGATGCCAAGGAAATACTCTAAATAACTTTTGTTTTATAAATGGCTATTTTATCCTATATAAAGGAAAGATCTTTTTAATATTAAGCACAGAAATGGTGGCTGATGGTGTTACTCTTTGGATTATAATAAAATGATAGAAAGATATAAATAATATGAGTCATGGGTTGTTAGAGGCTGTAATGAGCCTGTAATTTCTATTTTAATTATAATTATTTTTTTCAATAAAATTCAAATAGTTATACTGACTTGATAATGGTAACAATAATGAATTATATCGATGTTACAATTTCCACTCAATCTACTTGGCAGGATATTTTTCTGTACTATCTTTTATCATTAACGCTGTTATTTTTTCTTTTTTCCATGAAAATTACTATAGAGAAAAGAAGAAGTTATATTCTCTCTATTCTTGGTTTTTTTGTTATAGTAATATTGGGTTCAATTCAATTGTTTATTGTTAAATATGGTGGTTATGATGAGATTATATCAATGTTTATTAATTTAAATAGTGAGGTAATTAGAGTAGGTAGTGTGATGTTTTCTATTTTATATGCTTGCATGTTACCAAGAAAATATTGAAATTAGTTTTAGATTAGATGCTTATGAAATGAATTTGTTAATGGATAGGATAAGTTTATAATAACTATCTAATTACTGAAAAAATCATAATATGCTTGTTGAGTATTTGTTGATTAAAATAGGAAGTATGATATTCTCTGTTTTATATGCTTTGGTCCTACCAAAAAAAGTTCGTTAATGAAACAAGGCGTGAAGTTAAAACGCCTTGTTTTGCTCTTTTAATAAATCCTATCATCCCAAATACTATAACCGCCAGTACCTGCGATAAGGTGATTCCAGGTAATGTTTGTATATTTTAACGAAATACTTTCCTGTGGTGGAAGCTCATTATGATTCAATGAGTGTGGATGTAACACACTTATTTCAGTGATTGTGGCACCAGTGATTTTTATATTGTAATAACGTTCTTGAGCACCATTTGAGTTAGTTCGGTAAAAATCAATAGAGCATTCAAGAGACTCATTATCAGAAATAGCAACACCAAGTAATGGTGATGATTTGTCGATAGGTTTTTGAATAACAATGGGTTGATGTTCGACGTTTTGAGCTCGTGTTATCGCGTGGCTTAAGCTATAAACTAATATTTGATCAAAGTGGTTTGCTTGATATTTATTACCAATAGAATCAACAGAAGAACATCCCGCTGATATTAATCCTTGTTTCTTTCCCTTTATCGTCATGTAAATCATGTCAGCCATATTATATCCTTAGATTATATTTAAGTGATGTTTTACAGAAACATTAGATAAATTACACTTTATTGGTTATAAATAACAGATAAAAAAGCGCTCATAGAGAATAAATATGAGCGCTTTGGAGATTGTTAAGAATAGCAATTAGATATCAATATTGGCCGCTTTCAGGGCGTTCTCTTCAATAAATGCACGGCGAGGTTCAACAGCATCACCCATCAGGGTTGTGAACAGTTGATCAGTTGCAATAGCATCTTTTACTGTCACACGCATCATACGGCGGGTTTCTGGGTTCATGGTTGTTTCCCATAACTGCTCAGGGTTCATTTCTCCCAGGCCTTTGTAACGCTGTATGGACAGGCCACGACGTGATTCTTTGGTTAGCCAGTTCAGAGCCTGCTCAAAATCAGAGACAGGTTGGCGGCGTTCACCACGCTCAATATAAGCGTCTTCTTCGATCAAATTGGCAAGTTTGTCGCTCAATTGGGTAATACGGTGATATTCACCACCGTGGACAAAATCGAAGTCTAGTAGATAGTCAGTATCAACACCATGTGTACGAACACACAGAACGGGTTCATACATTTGGCGCTCACGGTTTTCATGGAGGCGATAGCTGTAGCTGCTGCTGTGTTGTTCACGGTCATTCAGACGAGTAACCAGCGTTTTAATCCATTCTTCAACTTTGGTTTTATCAAACAGCTCTTCTTCAGTTAGCTTTGGATGATAAATCAGATTGTTCAACAGACTTAGTGGATACAGGCGCTCCATACGTTTAATGATTTTCTGCACGCTATTGAATTCTGTCACCAGTTTTTCCAGTGGTTCCCCTTTCAGGGCGGGTGCGTGTTTGTTGGTGTAAAGTGATGCTCCATCCAATGCAATGGACAGTTGGTACTCATCCATTGCTTCATCATCTTTAATGTATTGTTCTTGTTTGCCTTTTTTCACTTTATACAGTGGTGGTTGCGCAATAAATACATGACCACGTTCAATGATTTCTGGCATTTGACGATAGAAGAAAGTCAGCAACAGAGTACGGATATGAGAACCATCGACGTCCGCATCTGTCATGATGATAATACTGTGATAACGCAGCTTGTCCGGGTTGTATTCGTCACGGCCAATACCGCAGCCCAGCGCAGTGATCAGGGTTGCGACTTCCTGAGAAGAGAGCATTTTGTCGAAACGCGCTTTTTCAACGTTCAGGATTTTACCTTTCAATGGCAAAATTGCCTGATTTTTACGATTACGCCCCTGTTTTGCGGAACCTCCCGCAGAGTCCCCTTCCACTAAGTAGAGTTCGGACAGTGCCGGATCACGCTCCTGACAATCTGCTAGTTTGCCGGGCAGACCAGCTAGATCAAGAGCCCCTTTGCGGCGTGTCATTTCGCGTGCTTTACGGGCTGCTTCACGGGCGCGGGCGGCGTCGATAATTTTACCGACGACGGTTTTAGCGTCATTCGGGTTTTCCAGCAGGTATTCCACCAGCTTCTCGTTCATCAGTGTTTCAACCGCCGTTTTCACCTCGGAAGAAACCAGTTTGTCTTTGGTCTGAGAAGAGAATTTTGGATCAGGTACTTTAACGGAAATAACTGCGACCAAGCCTTCACGGGCATCATCACCGGTGGCGCTGACTTTAGATTTCTTGTTGTACCCTTCTTTGTCCATATAGCTATTGAGAGTACGGGTCATCGCAGTACGGAAACCAACTAAGTGAGTACCACCATCACGTTGCGGGATGTTGTTGGTAAAGCAGTAAATATTTTCCTGGAAACCATCGTTCCATTGCAATGCGACTTCAACACCGATGCTATCTTTTTCTGTAGAGAAATAGAAAACATTGGGATGGATTGGTGTTTTGTTTTTATTTAAGAATTCAACAAACGCCTTAATACCACCTTTATAATGGAAATGGTCTTCAATATTGGTGCGTTTATCAAGCAGGCGGATAGATACACCTGAGTTCAGAAAGGACAGCTCACGCAGACGTTTAGCCAGAATGTCGTGCTGGAATTCAGTGTTGTTACTGAAAGTATCCATGCTCGGCCAAAAGCGGACACGGGTACCGGTCTGTTCGGTTTCACCAACGACTTTTAGTGGGCTTTGTGGCACACCAAGGTGATAAGTCTGTTCATGAACTTTGCCGTCACGGCGGATAACCAGTTCCAGCTTTTCAGACAAGGCGTTAACAACAGAAACCCCTACGCCGTGCAAACCGCCGGAAACTTTATAAGAGTTATCGTCGAATTTACCCCCCGCATGCAGCACAGTCATAATAACTTCAGCTGCTGAAACACCTTCTTCTTCGTGTATACCGGTAGGAATACCGCGACCATCATCCTGTACAGAGACAGAGTTATCGGCATGGATAGTGACGATAACTTCACTACAGTGGCCTGCGAGGGCTTCGTCGATAGCGTTGTCGACAACCTCGAAGACCATGTGGTGTAAGCCGGTACCATCGTCTGTATCACCGATATACATGCCCGGACGTTTACGAACCGCATCCAGCCCTTTTAATACCTTGATACTTGAGGAGTCATATGTATTCGACATCAACGTTTCTCGCTCATTTTTAATCCTGTGGTTGAACCTCTATTTTGCCATTTTCCACGCGAAACATCCTGCTATTTCCATCAAGCATATCTGTGACCTGACCAGGACTTATTGCACTGACAAAGACCTGAGCTTGCGTGGATTTTAGACGTTCGGCCAATAACTGACGGCGGCCGGCATCCAGTTCGGAGGCAAAATCATCAAGCAGATACAGACATTGTTGTCCGCTCTGTCGGGTGAAATATTCACCCTGTGCTAGCCGCAGTGCACACATCAGCAATTTTAATTGACCGCGGGATAGCATATCTTCTACTGGCGTTCCTTCTGCACGGATGCGCAGATCTGCCTTATGCGGGCCGGAAGCCGTGTAGGTTAATGCTCTGTCACGCTCAAACTGGCGTTCCAGCAATTCAGCGTAATCACTCTCTTTGTCCCATCCCTGTTGGAAAGAGAAACTCAATATAAATTCGGGTAAGAACTGTTTACAGGTATCAGCAATATCTTGAGTGATGTTTGTAACGTATTCAGCTCGCCACTGGTTTATCTGGTTGGTCAGGGGTGCCAATTCTTGATCCCAGGGCCGTATCTGGCTGTAGCGGGTAACTTGTCGCAGTGCTGCATTGCGTTGTTTAAGCAGCCGTTTCAAGTTTACCCATGCAGAAAAAAAACGTGGCTCATTGTGGAAACAACCCCAATCAATAAAGGCCCGGCGATACTTTGGCCCGCCATTTAACAGGGTGAATCCTTCCGGGGTAATAAGCTGTATAGGCAACATCTTGGCTAGTTCTGAAATTTTACCGCCATCATTGCCATCAATTCTGACTCTGCTATCGCCATGACGGTTTTTGCTCAAACCGATAGACAGTTCTCGCTCATTCTTCCGTTGTCCTAGTCGTCCATGTAAAACAAATTCATCACAGTCATGACGGATGACTCGCCCAGCCTGAATGCTGCGAAAAGAGCGCCCGTGACCCAGAGTATAAATCGCTTCCAGTATACTGGTTTTGCCGCTGCCATTAGAGCCAACCAGAAAATTAAATCCGGTAGCCAGAGGCAAATCTGCGGCGGCGATATTACGAAAATCGCGGATAAGTAAACGCGTAAGAGTCATATACCTGAAATGTAAATCCTGTTACAGGCGCATTGGCATCACGACAT
Organism: Photorhabdus sp. RM322S; assembly: GCF_042879395.1. Lineage (NCBI taxonomy): Bacteria > Pseudomonadati > Pseudomonadota > Gammaproteobacteria > Enterobacterales > Morganellaceae > Photorhabdus > Photorhabdus sp. RM322S. The sequence continues at coordinate 39,257 of NZ_JBHFKW010000033.1, read as the reverse complement.
AAGCCGCATTGTGGCTGGCACAGTCTTCTATCTGAACACTGGAAATAGCGTCGGTCAGCAGTAAACGAACCTCTTCACATCTTAATGTGTTGAGTACGTCCAAAACATAACTGACATTAAAGCCTATTTCCATTTCAGTACCTTGATAGCTGACATCAACAATCTCTTCGGCTTCTTCCTGTTCGGGGTTATTTGCTGTGATTTTTAGCTGGTTCTCACTAAAATAGAGGCGAACTCCGCGGAATTTCTCATTAGAGAGAATTGCCGCGCGTGAAAAAGCCTGTTTCAACATATCGCAACTGGCTTCCAGGGTTTTATCTGGGTTCTTCGGTAATACGCGGCGATAATCAGGGAAGCGCCCATCTACCAGTTTAGAGGTGAAAATAAAGTCGCCAACGTGGGCACGAATATTGTTACTGCCGATTTGTAACTGTAACGGCGTATCGCCACCATCCAGCAATCTCATCAGTTCGATAACGCCTTTACGTGGCACGATCACCGAATGGGAAGGCAGATTTTGACCAATTCCCATAGAGCAGACTGCCAGACGGTGACCATCCGTTGCCACTGTCCGCAATTCTTCGCCTTCGGTTTCAAACAACATACCGTTGAGGTAATAGCGGACATCCTGATGAGCCATTGAGAATTGCGTCGATTCAATAAGACGTTTTAGTGTGGCTTGTGGCAGCGAAAATTCCACTTCACTTTGCCAGTCATCAAGATTTGGAAAATCAGCAGCGGGCAATGTAGAAAGCGAAAAACGGCTACGGCCGGAGCGTACCAGCAGGCGGTCTCCATCCAGTTCCACACTGATTTCAGCTCCATCCGGCAAACCGCGCCAGATATCAAAGAATTTACGTGCTGGTACAGTGGTTGCACCTTCTTCATGTGGCAATGAAAGCGCGACACGCGCCATCATTTCCATTTCTAAATCTGTGCCGGTCAGCAATAGAGAACCTTCCGTGACCTGTAGTAATAAATTACCCAGAATCGGTAGAGTAGGGCGCCCACCCAGTGGGCTACTGACTTGTTGCAGTGGTTTTAACAATTGCTCACGTTCGATGATAAATTTCATAGCGCTAGGAAGACAATGTTCTGATTAAGTTAGAAAAATCCTCTTTGATGTCATGACTTTCTTCGCGCAGTTGCTCGATTTTACGACAAGCGTGCAGCACGGTTGTATGGTCACGTCCACCAAAGGCATCCCCGATTTCAGGCAAGCTGTGATTGGTTAACTCTTTTGCCAGCGCCATTGCCATTTGCCTTGGTCGGGCAACGGAACGGGAGCGCCGTTTGGAAAGTAAATCGGCCACCTTGATTTTATAATACTCAGCGACTGTTTTCTGAATATTATCAATGGTAACCAGTTTTTCTTGCAGTGCTAACAAGTCACGTAATGCTTCACGTACAAAATCAATAGTAATCGCCCGGCCGGTAAAATTGGCATTCGCTATTACCCTGTTCAATGCGCCTTCAAGCTCGCGGACATTAGAACGCAGGCGTTTGGCTATAAAGAAAGCGACTTCTCCCGGCAGCTGGATTTCGTTTTCGTCCGCTTTTTTCATCAAAATAGCGACACGAGTCTCCAGTTCCGGTGGTTCAATAGCAACGGTTAGCCCCCAGCCAAAACGGGATTTTAACCGATCTTCTACCCCATTGATCTCTTTTGGATAGCGATCTGATGTCAGAATAATCTGTTGATTACCTTCCAGTAATGCGTTGAACGTATGAAAGAATTCTTCCTGAGAACGCTCTTTATTGGCAAAAAACTGAATATCATCGATCAGTAATGCATCGACAGAGCGGTAATAGCGTTTGAACTCTTCTATTGCATTGTTTTGTAATGCTTTGACCATATCCTGAACAAAACGTTCAGAATGCATATAAACCACCTTGGCGTTTGCCTTACGTGCCATAATACTGTTACCTACGGCATGTAATAAGTGGGTTTTACCCAAACCTGTACCGCCATAAAGGAATAGTGGATTGTAGGCACCACCCGGGTTATCGGCTACCTGTCTTGCGGCAGCGCGGGCAAGCTGGTTGGATTTACCTTCAACAAAGTTATCAAAAGTATGTTTGGGATTAACATTAGAGCGATAAGACAGCTCTGGTTGTACCGCAGTGTTATCCCAACTGGGACGTACTGATGCGTTCTGTGGTGCAGGTGTAACCGGTGTATGAGCAACAACCCTCTGTGGTGGGCTGTCGTTTTGGGAAACGGGTTTATTGCCAACTTCGAAACGTAATAACGGTACTTCTGCCCCACAAAAGTCATTCAACAACCCATTGATATTGTTGATATACTTTTCTCTTACCCAATCCAGAACAAACCGATTTGGGGCATAAAGTGCCAGAGTGTTACCACTTAGCTCTGCCTGAAGGGGGCGTATCCACATACTGAATTCTGTGGCAGGTAATTCATCCTGCAATCGGGCAAGACATTGCTGCCAAAGCGAAAGTGACACGGCGGACTCCCCTAAAACAAGGCCAATTAACAATATAAAGAAATCGGAGTGGTTAGCTCATTAATATTGGGTACAAAACAACGATTCCCTCAGGACAAGGAAGGATCAATTGTCATGTTTATGGCGATTTTTGATGTCATCGCTCACCCATGATCCGCAGATGAGATCCAGATCATGACTTGCGATCATAGCGCAAAAGACGATATAGATCTTCATTCTTTTACACAGTTTAAGCGCTTTTTATCCACAGGTTAAAATTGCCTGTGAAATAAAAGGCTGTAAAAGGTGCTTTAATGTGGTTATGGCATATATCAAACAAAGATCGAGGATAAGCCGATATTTAAGACAAAATCGGGCCTATGATCATAATAGAAAACGAAGATCAACGGGTGATCATTGCGCTTTGCTCAACAGTCCGTATAATATTGCACCCTGCGTGCAATGCCAGAGTTTTTTGCCAGTAGTCGCTGGTGAGGGGTTCTGGTGTAAGCACGGGCAGGTTGTTGGTAAACATTCAACTCAGTAGAAAAGCCGGCCGGCTTGTGTCATGTCAATTGACTCATAGCTGTACATTTTATTACAATCCCGCTTCTTTATATTGATGTTGCGATTGAGGCATCGGTGTCTACTTCTCACTGGTTGCCAACGCGTTTACTGAATCAGTAATAATTTTAAGTTAGGTAGAAATCGCTATGAAACGCACTTTCCAACCGTCCGTACTGAAGCGTAACCGTTCTCACGGCTTCCGCACTCGTATGGCCACCAAAAATGGTCGTCAGGTTCTGGCTCGCCGTCGTGCAAAAGGCCGTGCTCGTCTGACCGTTTCTAAGTAATAAAGCTAACCATCTAGTGGTTACGCTCGCTTTTCCGAGGGAGTTACGCTTGTTAACTCCCAAGCATTTCACGTATGTTTTCCAGCAACCCCAACGGGCAAGTTCGCCAGAGATTACTATCCTTGGTCGCCTTAATGAGCTGGGGCATCCCCGCATCGGTCTTACTATAGCCAAAAAAAATGTTAAACGTGCTCATGAGCGTAACCGGATTAAGCGGTTGGCCCGTGAAAGTTTTCGTTTGAACCAACATAATTTGCCTCCTATGGATTTTGTGGTATTGGTTAAGAAAGGGGTTGCTGAGCTTGATAACCGTGCGTTAACGGAAGCTTTGGGTAAATTATGGCGTCGTCACTGTCGCTTGGCTCGCGCTTCCTGATTGCATTAATCCGGGGATACCAGTTAGTGATAAGTCCACTGCTGGGGCCTCGTTGTCGTTTCAATCCTACGTGCTCTCACTATGGAATTGAGGCGCTACGCAGGTTTGGGATGATAAAAGGCGGTTGGTTAACGGTGAAACGCATATTAAAATGCCACCCTTTACACGAAGGTGGTGATGATCCTGTCCCACCTGAAAAAAACAACGATAACAGAGAACACTAACGATGGATTCGCAACGTAATCTTCTTCTCATCGCTTTGCTGTTCGTTTCTTTCTTGGTCTGGCAAGCATGGGAAGCAGATAAAAATCCGCAACCAACTACAGTACAGGCCACGCAACAAACGGATATGCCTAGCAGTGAGAATCAGGCAGTGCCAGGCAGTGGAAAAGGTAAACTGATCACGGTTAAAACTGATGTGCTCTCTTTGACCATCAATACTCGTGGCGGTGATATTGAAGAGGCTGACCTGTTAGCCCATCCTGATACCCTGGGTTCAAGCAACCCATTCAAATTACTGGAAACAACATCTGCTTTCACTTATCAGGCGCAAAGTGGGTTGACTGGTAAAGATGGCCCGGATAACCCGACAAATAGTGAGCGCCCGCTGTATACCGCAGCACAGGATAGCTATGTATTGGCTGATGGGCAGGATGAATTACGAATCCCAATGAATTTCGTCGCTAAAGATGGTGTTGCTTATGTCAAAACGTTTGTTTTGAAACGTGGTGCATACGCGATTAGTGTGGATTACCGCATTCATAACACGACAGAAAACCCGTTGCAGATGACCTTTTTTGGTCAACTGAAACAGAGTGTTGAATTGCCGAAACATCGTGATACCGGCAGCAATAACTTTGCATTGCATACTTACCGTGGTGCGGCTTACTCTTCAGACGAAACTAAATATAAAAAATACAGCTTTAGCGATATTGAAAGTGAACCGTTATCCGTCGCTACCAAAGGTGGTTGGATTGCCATGTTGCAGCAATATTTTGCTACGGCTTGGGTTCCCGCTGCGAATGAAACCAGCACCTTCTATACTGCCGCGTTAGGTAAAGAGATGGCTGCGATTGGTTATAAAAGTGCGCCAATCTCTGTTGCGGCTAACAGTGAAAAAACGATCTCTTCTACGCTGTGGATTGGCCCGGAAATTCAAGATGAAATGGCCGCAGTAGCTCCTCATCTGGATCTGTCCGTGGACTATGGCTGGTTGTGGTTTATTTCTCAGCCGTTATTTAAGCTGTTGAAATTCCTGCATGGTTTCATCGGTAACTGGGGCTTCTCCATTATCGTTATTACCTTTATCGTGCGTGGTATCATGTACCCGCTGACCAAAGCGCAATACACTTCAATGGCGAAAATGCGCCTGTTGCAGCCTAAATTAGCGGCTATGCGTGAGCGTATTGGTGATGATAAACAGCGCATGAGCCAGGAAATGATGGCGTTGTATAAAGCAGAGAAAGTGAACCCATTGGGGGGTTGTTTGCCTTTGCTGATCCAGATGCCAATCTTCCTTGCTCTGTATTACATGCTGATGGGCTCTGTTGAATTGCGTCATGCGCCATTTGCTGGCTGGATCAATGATTTGTCTGCACAAGATCCTTATTACATCCTGCCATTGCTGATGGGTGTGACGATGTTCGTCATTCAGAAAATGTCTCCGACGACCATCACTGATCCGATGCAGCAGAAGATTATGACTTACATGCCTGTCATGTTTACCATATTCTTCCTGTGGTTCCCGTCAGGTCTGGTTCTGTACTACATCGTCAGCAACCTGGTGACCATTATTCAGCAGCAGTTGATTTATCGTGGGCTGGAAAAACGTGGTCTGCATAGCCGTGAGAAAAAGCCGGCGAAATAAAATATAGCTTCAGTCAGAACGCGTTCTGGTAGTTATAACAGAAAAGGCGGTCATTGGCCGCCTTAACTATTTGAGCTAAAAAGTAAAAGAGAGATAACCATGAATACCACTGATACGATTGTCGCTCAGGCTACCCCACCAGGACGGGGCGGTGTTGGCATTTTACGCGTTTCCGGCCAGAAGGCAGTACAAGTGGCTGAGGTGGTATTAGGGAAAATACCCAAACCCCGTTATGCAGATTATCTGCCATTTCGTGATGCAGATGGCAGTGTGCTTGATCAGGGGATTGCTCTTTATTTTCCTGGTCCCAATTCCTTTACTGGGGAAGATGTACTGGAGCTTCAAGGGCATGGTGGACCGGTTATTCTCGATTTACTGCTGAAACGTATTCTGACTTTGCCTGGTGTGAGAATCGCTAATCCTGGTGAATTTTCTGAACGTGCTTTTCTTAATGACAAACTGGATTTGGCTCAGGCGGAGGCCATTGCTGACCTGATTGATGCCAGTTCGGAGCAGGCTGCCCGTTCAGCGATGAATTCCTTACAGGGTGCCTTTTCTGCTCAGATTCATCAGATGGTGGAAGCACTTACTCACTTGCGAATCTATGTGGAAGCCGCTATTGATTTTCCAGATGAAGAGATCGACTTTCTTTCTGATGGAAAAATCGAAGCCAATCTGGATAAAGTGATGGTTGAACTTGAGCGTGTACGTTCTCAGGCTCGTCAGGGTAGCCTTTTGCGTGAAGGGATGAAAGTGGTTATCGCTGGTCGTCCTAATGCGGGGAAATCCAGTCTACTTAATGCTCTGGCAGGCCGTGAAGCGGCAATTGTGACAGATATTGCAGGTACAACCCGCGATGTGCTGCGTGAACATATCCATATTGACGGTATGCCGTTACATATCATTGATACTGCGGGGCTGCGTGAAGCCAGTGACGAAGTGGAACGTATTGGTATTGAGCGGGCATGGCAGGAAATTGAACAGGCTGATCGCGTACTGTTTATGGTGGACAGTACGACAACCGATGCGGTTGAACCGGTGGAAATCTGGCCTGAATTTATGGCTCGTCTGCCTGAATCACTTCCTATCACCGTCGTTCGTAATAAAACGGATATGACCGATGAAAAGGTGGATATTACTAAAGTAAGTGGTTACTCACTAATCCGTCTTTCTGCCCGTAGTGGTGAAGGAATAGATTTACTGCGCGATCATCTGAAAGAAACGATGGGTTTCAACAGCAATACGGAAGGTGGCTTTTTGGCTCGCCGTCGCCATTTACAGGCATTAAATACGGCGGCAGAGCATCTGCAACAAGGCCATGAACAGCTTGTGGTTGTTCGCTCAGGTGAATTGCTGGCGGAAGAGCTACGTTTGGCACAACAGGCATTGAGCGAGATCACCGGTGAGTTTACTTCTGATGATCTGTTGGGCAGGATTTTTTCGAGTTTTTGTATTGGGAAGTGAATGGGTAAAATTAGTTTAACGGTTTTAGCGTGTAAAATTTGATTTACCTGCTATAGCGTGTGACAATGAGGTTAACTGCTCAAATTGGTTGATCCTGATATGAAAGTAACTAACTCGAAACAGCTCAGTGCATATTTAAAAGATGTCAGGCGCACTCAAAAGCTTTCCCAAGGTAAAGTGGCAAGCAAAGTGGGTATTCGTCAGGACACAGTATCAAGCTTTGAGCAGCACCCAGATTCTACCAAGTTGGAGACCTTCTTTAAGATTCTGTCGGCGTTGAATTTAGAACTCGATATCCGGCCAAGAAACTCTACTGAGATAAATTCGTCAGTGGAAGATGACCGCACAGTGTCAGACCGAGTGTGGAAAGAGGAGTGGTAATGGCAGCGTTGGATGTCTACATGAACGGCTACCGAGTTGGAGTATTCACTAAAACCAATACCGGTGCCCATCACTTCAAATATGATGTGGCTTGGCTTAAATTACCAGGCAGCCGTCCCATTTCACTGTCTATGCCGCTGCGCCACCAGGCCTACCAAGGTGACGAGGTATATAACTTTTTCGATAATTTGCTGCCGGATAACCCGGAAGTCAGAAGACGAATCGTTGCCAGGTACAATGCAGAATCAACACAACCTTTTGATCTGCTGGCTAAAGTGGGCCAAGACAGTGTTGGGGCTTTGCAACTGGTACAACAAGGCACTCCCGCCAATGATATCAAGAAGATTGAATACAAGCCCTTGTCTGAGGCGGAACTGGAGAAAGTGCTGACCGGCTATCAGGATGATGCGCCATTGGGGATGATCGAAGGCGAGGAAGATTTTCGCATATCCATTGCTGGCGCACAGGAAAAAACAGCGCTTTTAGATATTGATGGACATTGGTATTTACCGTTAAATGCCACGCCGACAACACACATCATCAAACTTCCCATCGGCAAAATTGAGAGTCATTCATACTCCATTGATATGTCTGACAGTGTGGAAAATGAATATCTATGCATGTTGATTGCGAGGGAGTTTGGGCTGTCTGCTCCTCACTGTTTAATGATGAAAGTGGGAGGGATAAAAGCACTGGCAGTAGAACGATTTGATCGCAGGTATTCATCTGACAACAGTTGGATTATGCGACTGCCTCAGGAAGACTTTTGTCAAACCTTGAACGTGCCTTCAGTGAAAAAATATGAGAGCCATGGTGGTCCAGGGATTACCGAGATCATGTCCTACCTCTTGGGCTCGGTTAATGCTCAATTTGACCGTTATGTGTTTATGAAGGCTCAGGTGTTGTTTTGGTTATTGGCTGCGACAGACGGCCATGCAAAAAACTTTTCACTGTTTATCGAGGCTGAGGGGAGTTATCGGCTAACGCCTTTTTATGACATCCTTTCCATGTATCCTGTATTCGGAGGCAGAGGGCTTCATCCCCGAGATGCCAAATTGGCAATGGGGCTAACGGGGACAAAAGGTAAGAAGTACAAAATAGAGCAGATATTTCCAAGACATTTCTTTCAAACAGCCAAGGCTGTTGGGTTTGATAAGGATGCTATGGCAAGAATTCTTATTGAGTATGCTGAGACTGTTGATACAGTTATCATGGATGTCAAAAACCAGTTGCCAGCAGATTTCCCTGCCCATATCAGTGACTCGATATTGGGAGGACTGCAAGTCAGAGCTAAACGTCTGGTAATTGGATGGGATTAACATTCTCGTCATCAATATTGTCTACTGTAGATGAAGCACAGAAATAATTATCCCCCAAAGAATATCATTCTGGGGGATAAGAGAACATTAACGTCCCAATGCTTTGTTTATTAACCCAGTGGCAATGTTACAACCATTGGGTTTTGATATTTCTGAGTGTGCGCAATCTACCAACTCTACGGTTATTCTGTTGGAGCATTTTAGCTGGTCGATAAAGTATTTTTCATCGTTGGAGAAAAACAACGACGTAGGTTTTACTGATTTCACATCCAGGTAATCGCGGATACGTGAACCAAAGATGCAAATAAAATGCTGAACGGGTAAATTTCTATCATTAGAAAGTCGCCAGGCTACTGTCGCGCCGATACTGAATCCAACCAGTATCACTGGAGTGTTGATATATGTAAGGGTATCCCTTACTTTGCATGTGTATTTATCTATTGATGAAACGTTATGGAAATATTCGTACATCGCCTCTTGATTATTTGGAGTTTCATTTTCTTTTTCGTAAGGGGAAATGAATGATACATCACCACTTAAACGTTCCGTAATTAATTTTGCGTGTTCTGAAATTCCATGGATATCCGTTAAAAATATAAATTTCATTTAATTATCATTGGGTTGGTTTAGTGTAATATTAACATACATGAGTTAGTTATATAACTAAATTGATGTTGTTTGATTTGTTGAATAATAAGTTGTTGTAGTTGGCCCCATGTTAATATATTATTTTTTGTTGTTATGAATTCAATTGAAGTGAGTTTTCATTATCTCTTCACTTTTAATTCATTATAAGTATAAAAAATTCTAAGTTGTTAATAGTTATTACCTTAATAACACCCGGCTTATCCATTGCCAGGTCATGAGGTTATTGCTGTTCTGTTTAACTGTCAACTAATGATTTTTTTATCAGCCTTACAGATTATATTTACTGGAAATCGTACTTTGAAAGCACAAATTATTATTCAGTCCGCAGCACAACGACCTGATTTAAAAGATGCCGCTGATGAGATTATTTATCATAACTGGCCTTTGTTTATGCAGAATTCTCCAATGGGAGATGAGTATTGGGACGAATTATTTAAGCCAGACTTTAGCCATTTTCAACAATTTGCTATTTTACAGCAAGGGGAAAAACAGCGGTTAATTGGTGTTGCTAATTCAGTGCCTTTCCCTTGGGAAGGAGGTTCATTGGAACAACTGCCGGATAGTGGCTGGGATGAAGTTTTACGCCGAGGTATGCTTGCCCGTGGAAAGACGGGGACGAAAATGTTGTCGGCATTATCAGTAACGGTATCTCCTGAATTTCGGGGTAAGAATTTACCGGCATTGCTTATTGGTGGTTTAAAGCAAGTGGCGATTAAAGTCGGGTTGAAAGGATTGGTTGTTCCTGTCAGACCAACGTTGAAGAAGTGCTACCCTTTACAGGATTTCGCACAATACTGCGAATGGAAAAATGACAAAAATGAACCTTTTGATCCTTGGATTCGGACGCATTGGCGGCTGGGAGCGAGGATTATTCAACCTGCCATGCGCTCAATGTATATCGATGCTACGCTTGATAAATGGCAGGAATGGACAAGCATGAAATTCCCGCAAAGTGGTCAGTATGTTATTCCTGGTGGTTTAGTGCCGTTGGTAGTGAATGTACAACAAACAGGCTATTACATTGAGCCCAATTTATGGATGTCTTACAGCCTGAATGATTAATCTATTAACCGCTCAACATGGGTATAAACCGTTGCCCTGCCGGGTTTACAAAAACCAACCAGTGTCAGATTACATTGATCAGCGACTTCTACAGCCAGTGAAGTCGCTGCTGAAACAGCAAATAAAATCTCAACGCCACAGGTAGCAGATTTTTGTACCATTTCATAGCTGGCACGGCTGGATACCAGAACAGAGCCTTGTTGCCAGCCTGCTTTGGCTTTCATTCCCAGCATCTTGTCCAACGCAACGTGACGGCCTACATCTTCGCACCCCCCCAATAACTCACCTTTTGGACTGATCCAACTTGCCGCATGAGTACAACCGGTCAGTGCGCCAATATCCTGAACATGAATCAATTGGGAAAGGGCATAATCAAGATGGCTTAATGAAAAGGTTTGAGTGAAAGGCAGTGGGATAATTGGACGAAAAATATCAGAAAGTTGTTCTGTACCGCAGATCCCGCACCCCGTCCGTCCTGCCATATTGCGCCTGCGCTCTTTTAACCCAGCAAAGCGGCGGCTGGAAAGCTCTATTTGCAGCTCAATTCCGCCACGACAATTGACGAGAATATCAACGCCCCGAATTTCTTGTTGAGATTCAATAATGCCTTCAGACAGTGAGAACCCAATAGCGAAATATTCGAGATCTTTGGGACTGGCCATCATCACAACATGTGAGATACCGTTGTAGACCAAAGCCACAGGAATTTCTTCTGCAACCCAATCGGCTTTGAGTGTATTGAGCTGATACTTTTGTTGCACATTCGTTTGTTTTGCACCTTCAATCACATCAAATTGCAACAACTTCCCTGATCTTGTGTTATGCATTAAATAAATTACCTAATAGTGTTGCTACATAATAATAATGTGGAAAAAAGAGTCTATACTATTTGTCAGACAATGAATCTGATCACGCTACGGAAAGTGATTAATAATAGAGAACACATTCAAGATTTTTCCCGTGAGGGAATGGATGGTTGTTTAAGACAATGTGAATGAGGAGATCCCCCATGCAAGTCAGCAGAAGGCAGTTCTTTAAGATCTGCGCTGGCGGTATGGCGGGTACGACGGTGGCAGCGTTGGGCTTTGTTCCAACTGCGGCTCTTGCACAAACACGTAGCTATAAACTATTACGTGCGCGTGAAACCCGAAATACCTGTACGTACTGCTCTGTCGGTTGTGGACTGTTGATGTACAGCCTTGGCGATGGCGCAAAAAATGCGAAAGAAAGTATTTTCCATATTGAGGGTGATCCAGATCACCCGGTGAACCGTGGCGCGCTGTGCCCTAAGGGGGCGGGTCTGATTGACTTTATCCACAGCGAAAGCCGCCTGAAATATCCAGAATACCGTGCTGCCGGTTCTGACAAATGGCAACGTATCTCTTGGGATGAGGCATTTGATCGCATCGCTAAGTTAATGAAAGCCGATCGTGATGCTAATTTTGTTAAAACCAACAAAGGGGGTGTCACAGTCAACCGGTGGCTGACGACGGGGATGCTATGTGCGTCCGCTTCCAGTAATGAAACAGGTTATCTGACGCAAAAATTTAGTCGCGCTCTCGGCATGCTCGCCGTAGACAACCAGGCGCGTGTCTGACACGGACCAACGGTAGCAAGTCTTGCTCCAACATTTGGTCGCGGTGCGATGACCAACCACTGGGTTGATATTAAGAACGCGAATCTGATTGTCGTGATGGGGGGTAATGCAGCCGAAGCGCATCCGGTGGGATTTCGCTGGGCAATGGAAGCGAAAATCCATAATAACGCCAGGTTAATCGTGATCGATCCACGTTTTACCCGTACAGCATCTGTAGCGGATTTCTATACGCCAATCCGTTCCGGTACTGATATTGCCTTCTTGTCAGGTGTAATTTTATACCTGCTAACCAACCATAAGATTAACCGTGAATATGTTGAGGCGTACACTAACGCCAGTCTTATCGTGCGTGAAGATTACTCGTTCGATGATGGTTTATTCAGCGGTTATGATGCAGAAAACCGTAAATACGACAAAACCAGTTGGAACTATGCACTGGATGAAAATGGTTTTGCCAAACGTGATATCACACTAAGTCATCCGCATTGTGTATGGAACCTGTTAAAAGAGCACGTTAGCCGCTATACGCCTGATGTTGTCAGTGATATTTGTGGCACGCCAAAAGATGATTTTCTGAAAGTCTGTGAATATATTGCAGAGACTTGCGTTAAGGACAAGACCGCTTCCTTCTTGTACGCACTGGGTTGGACTCAACACTCAGTTGGTGCACAAAACATCCGTACTATGGCAATGATCCAACTGCTGTTGGGCAACATGGGTATGGCTGGTGGCGGTGTTAACGCATTGCGTGGTCACTCGAATATTCAGGGATTGACTGATTTAGGGCTATTGTCGCAGAGCTTGCCGGGATATTTGACATTGCCGTCAGAGAAACAGGCCGATTTGCAAACTTACTTACAGGCAAATACACCGAAACCCCTGTTGCCAGGTCAGGTTAACTACTGGGGTAATTATCCGAAATTCTTTATCAGTCTGATGAAGAGCTTCTATGGTGATAACGCCCGTCAGGATAACGATTGGGGTTTTGACTGGTTGCCTAAGTGGGACAAAAGTTATGACGTTCTGCAATTTTTCGAAATGATGTCGAAAGGTGAAGTGAACGGCTATATTTGTCAGGGCTTTAACCCGGTTGCTTCATTCCCGGATAAAAACAAAGTGGTTGATGCACTGTCAAAGCTGAAATTCCTAATCACTATTGACCCACTTAATACTGAAACATCCACTTTCTGGCAGAACCACGGTGAATTTAACGACGTTGATTCAGCTAAAATTCAGACAGAAGTTTTCCGTCTGCCGTGTTGCTGTTTTGCAGAAGAAAACGGCTCGATTGTTAACTCTGGCCGCTGGTTGCAATGGCACTGGAAAGGGGCTGATGCGCCGGGAGAAGCTATCGGTGATGGCGAAATCCTCTCTGGTATCTTCAAACGTATGCGGGATATGTATCGTGCAGAAAGAGGAGTATTACCAGAGCAGGTGCTGAATATGACTTGGGATTACTTCAACCCGGACAGTCCTACATCGGAAGAGGTAGCTCAGGAGAGTAATGGCCGGGCACTAGTTGATCTGATTGATGCTGATGGCAAAGTTATGGTGAAGCAAGGTCAGCAATTGACCTCTTTTGCCCAGCTACGTGATGACGGCACTACCGCCAGTGGTTGTTGGATCTTTGCCGGAAGCTGGACACCAGAAGGTAACCAGATGGCCCGTCGTGATAATTCTGACCCGTCAGGTTTGGGTAATACACTGGGTTGGGCCTGGGCGTGGCCGCTAAACCGTCGTATTTTGTATAACCGTGCATCGGCTGATCCGCAGGGTAAACCGTGGGACCCGAAACGTCAGTTATTGACGTGGCGTGGTGCTAAGTGGGATGGGGCTGATATTCCTGATTACAGTGTGGCTGCACCGGAAACCGATGTAGGTCCGTTTATCATGCAACCGGAAGGTATGGGGCGTCTGTTCGCTATTGATAAGATGGCAGAAGGTCCGTTTCCTGAACACTACGAACCCTTTGAAACGCCGTTGGGTACCAATCCGTTGCATCCGAATGTGATATCTAACCCGGCTGCCCGTGTGTTCAAAAGTGACTTTGAGGCTATGGGGAAGGCGGATAAATTCCCCTATGTGGGAACCACTTACCGCCTGACTGAACATTTTCACTACTGGACAAAACATGCATTACTGAACTCGATTATCCAGCCTGAGCAGTTTGTGGAAATCGGTGAAAAACTGGCAGAGAAGAAAGGCATCAAACACGGAGATACTGTCAAAGTCAGTTCGAACCGTGGCTACATTAAGGCGAAAGCGGTCGTCACCAAACGTATTCGGACTCTGCATGTGCACGGACGTGAAGTGGATACTATCGGTATTCCCATTCATTGGGGTTTTGAAGGCGCGGCTAAAAAAGGCTTTATTGCTAATACGCTGACACCCTTTGTTGGTGATGCGAACACACAAACGCCTGAATTCAAAGCGTTTCTGGTTAATGTGGAAAAGGTATAAGGGGAAAAATTATGTCATTGCAAACTCAAGACATTATTCGTCGCTCTGCCACCCACTCTTTCACTCCTGCGCCCCGGGTGCGGGATGACCAGGAAGAAGTTGCGAAGCTGATTGATGTCACAACGTGTATTGGTTGTAAAGCTTGTCAGGTGGCCTGTTCCGAATGGAACGATATCCGTGATGAAATCGGTTATAACGTGGGTGTTTATGATAACCCGGCTGATTTAACCGCTAAATCATGGACCGTGATGCGCTTTTCGGAAGTTGAAGAGAATGGCAAGCTGGAGTGGCTTATCCGCAAGGATGGTTGTATGCACTGTGCTGATCCGGGCTGCTTGAAAGCTTGTCCGGCGGAAGGTGCGATCATCCAGTATGCTAATGGGATTGTTGATTTCCAGTCAGAACACTGTATTGGTTGTGGTTACTGTATCGCGGGTTGCCCGTTCAATGTGCCGCGTATTAACAAAGAGGACAACCGGGTATACAAATGTACCTTATGTGTTGACCGCGTTGGTGTCGGTCAGGAGCCTGCTTGTGTGAAAACCTGTCCGACCGGTGCAATCCATTTTGGCAGTAAAAAAGCGATGAAAGATTTGGCTGCTGAACGGGTCACTGAGTTGAAAGGCCGTGGTTATGAGAATGCTGGCCTGTACGATCCGGCAGGGGTTGGGGGTACTCATGTGATGTATGTGTTGCACCATAGTGATAAACCTCAGTTATATCATGGCCTACCGGATAATCCGTCTATCAGCCCGACAGTCACCTTCTGGAAAGGTATTTGGAAGCCTCTGGCTGCGGTGGGGTTTGCGGCGACATTTGCTGCCAGTCTTTTCCATTATGTGGGTATTGGTCCGAATCGTGTGACTGAGGAAGACGAGGAAGATGCGCGTCGTGATGCAGAATCTTCACAGAAATCAGCCAATGGGGAGGAGCAGAGATGAAAAAGAGAAAGGATATTATTATCCGTCACTCACCGGTTGAGCGGGTAAACCACTGGGCGGTAGTACTCTGTTTTCTGTTTACCGCCATCAGCGGATTGGGATTCTTTTTCCCCTCTTTTAACTGGCTGATGAATATTTTCGGTACACCTCAGTTGTCACGGATTTTGCATCCGTTTGCTGGCTCTGTGATGTTTGTTTTGTTTATCTTTATGTTTTTTAGATACTTCAAACATAACTTTATCGACAAAGACGACATTGTATGGCTGAAAAATATTCGTAAGATTTTGAGAAATGAGGAAGCCGGTGATATCGGTCAATACAACTTGGGTCAGAAAGGTGTCTATTGGTCTATCAGTGTCTGTCTGATATTGCTGGCCGTCAGTGGTATTATTATCTGGCGTCCATATTTTGCTGATTTCTTCTCTATCCCGGTTATCCGTGTTGCTCTATTGGTTCATTCAATGTCAGCCATTGGTTTGATCTTGACCATTATTATTCATGCTTATGCGGCATTCTGGGTGAAAGGTTCTATCCGGGCTATGGTTGAAGGCTGGGTGACTCGCGGGTGGGCGAAGAAGCATCATCCACGTTGGTATCGTGAAGTGATGAAACAGGAGAGACAGGAAGATAAGCTCTGATATATAATAATCAAGGCAGAGTAGTTATATTCTGCCTATTACTCATTAAGTTTGAGCAATACAGGAAATTATTAAAATAAAAATGGCATCAAATATTTCGATACCATTTATTATATGCCCAGTTCTTAAAAAAACAATATCCATATGATTATCTTTAAAGGTGTCCTGACTGGCTTGTGATTTATTTTACACCCAGTTCGATAATTGAATATAACTCATTTATATTTTTAGTGTTTTTAATAACAAGTCCTGCTTGGTCAGCCAGATATTCGAATTCAGTCAAGTAACGCTCTTTTCCTGATAATAGTACATCCATTGTAATATCTGTAGATTTTATTCTTTCTGATTGCGATTTTTTTATTAATCCTATCAATAAAATAGTTGCATCATTGTCCATCGCTTTTCGACAATTTTTTAAAATTAATATTGAATCATTATCAGACCAATTATGGATAATATTCTTTAAAATATATAAATCGTAACCTGAAGGAATTGATTTAAAAAAATCTCCATCTATAAACTCTATATTTTCTGAAACAGGAATTTCATTATATATATCTAATACAGCGTAATGTTTTCCTTTCACCTTTTCGCTAATTCTTATTAAAAGATTTCCTTCTCCTCCTCCAAGATCTAATATTCTGTTGTATTGACTAAGATCATAAGTATCAAGCAGTTTTCCAATTATTTTGTCTGAGTTTTTTGACATAAAACGATCAAAGTTTGATTTAAGTAATTGATTACTTTTCAAATAATCAAAGAATGGTTTTCCATGTGCTATTTCAAATGCGGGTTTGCTATTATTTTCAAGTAGGGATTTTGAATACATTAACCAAGCGTGCCAAAACTCTGGGCTAATCTCACATTTTGTCATGAGTGATTCCATACTTTCAGGATTGGCAAGTGCACTGCATTCATCAGAAAGCGCGACTCTATCGTTGTTGCCAACTAATACCCCTATTTCGATTAAGAAATCACATAATCGGCTAAGGCGGGAATGATCAATACCAGATTTATGGGAAAGTTCGTTGATATCGATATAAGCTCCATTTTTAAAGTGAACTGATAATCCTGTATCAACAAAAGCATAAATTACGGCTGATTTTCTATATGATGTAATCAGATCGATTAGCATAGCGTTATCCTTATATCTTCATATTTATAGAGAAATGAAGTATTTTCTCAAATATACATTACCTATAGTTTATTTTATTCCTAGTTGGATAATTGAAGATGATTCATCTATATCTTTAGTATCCTGAATGACCAGCCCGGCTTGGTTAGCTAAGTATTCGAATTCATTCAAGAAACGTTCTTTTCCTGAAAATAGTACATCCATTAATATGTCTAAAAATATAACCATGCTGGATTGTGATTTTTTCGTGTAGTTTATCAATAAGACAGTTGCACCGTTATCCATTGCCTTTCGGCAATTTTCCAAAATTAATATTGCGTCATTATCAGACCAATCATGAAGAATATTCTTTAAAATATATAAATCATAACCTGATGGAACTGATTTTAGAAAATCTCCATTTATAAACTCTATATTTTCTGAAACAGGAATTTCATTATATCTGTCCAATACAGCGTAGTGTTTTACTTTTACTTTTTCTCTGATTTTTATCAAAAGATTTCCCTCTCCACCTCCAACGTCTAATATTCTGTTGTATTGACTAAAATCATAAATATCAAGTAACTTTTCAATTATTCTGTCTGAGGTTTTTGACATTGCGGAGTCAAAAATTGATCTGACTAATTTATTGTTATCAAAATATTCAAAGAATGGTTTTCCATGTGCTATTTCAAATGCCGATTTTCCATCATTTTCAAGTAAGGATTTGGGGTACATTGACCAAACGTTCCAGCAATCTGGGCTGAGTTCCCACTTTATAAATAATGATTCCATACTTTCAGGATCGGCAAGTGCACGGCATTCATCAGAAAGTGCAACTTTATCGTTTTTGTTCACTAATACCCCTACTTCAATTAAGAAATCACATAATCGGTTAAGGCGAGAATGATCAATACCAAATTTATGAGAAAGATCACTGATATCGATATAGGCCCCATCTTTAAAATGGACCGATAATCCTGTATCAACAAAAGCGTAAATTGCAGCTGATTTTCTATATGAGGTAATAAGTTCGACTAGCATTGAGTTATCCTTTATGTATTTATATTATAAAGAAATGAAGTGTTTTATCTAAAGTCCAGGAAGTGCCATTACGACTGATTGGATATTTTTACTAAAATGTGATTATTAGCTTTGTTATTTTTTCCTGGTGATATAGTGAAGATCTAATTCTCTTTACTTGATAATTGTTTAACTTAATTTGAACACGTGTTTGAGTTAGGCTATTAACTATCAGACTATCTTAAATCTGATAAAAAGAAATGATGAAGATCACAATTGGCAGAACATAACCTGCTCGCTGAATATTATTTTAATACGTATATGTCACGTTGATATAAAATGAAAATTGGCATCTAAGATTATGATGCCAATTTTATATATAAATTTCTTAATAATGCAATATCCATATAATTATCTTTGGAAGTAATCCATAACTACCTATAATTTATTTTACCTTTAGTTCAATAGTTGAAAATGTTTCATCTATATCTTTATTATCTTTAATGGTGAGTCCTGCTTGATTAGCCAGATATTCGACTTCATCCAAATAGCGCTCTTTCGATAAAAATAGCATATCCATTAATATGCTCATAGAGTTAGCTATTGGGGATTGTGGCTTTTTCATCATGCTTATCAATAAGATAGTTGCACCATCATCCATTGCTTTTCGGCAATTATTTAAAATTGATATTACGTCATTATCACTCCAATTATGGATGATATTCATTAAGATATATAAATCATAACCTGATGGAATAGATTTCATAAAATCTCCATTTATGAAATCTATATCTTCTGAAACAGGAAGTTCATTATATCTATCTAATACAGCATAATGTTTTCCTTTTACTTTTTCATTAATGCTTTTCAGAAGATGTCCTCTTGCGCCTCCAACATCTAACATTCTGTTATATTGATTAAAATCATAAACATCAAGCAAATTTTTAATTAATGTATTAGAGTTTTTTGTCATTAGAGCATCGAAATCTGCTCTGAGTGATTTATTATCCGCTAGATGTTCAAAAATTGTCTTTCCATATACCATTTCAAATGCTGATTTACCATTGTTTTCACGTAGAGATTTTGAATACATTACCCAAGAGTTCCAATGTTCTTGGTTGGTTTCATATTTTATCATTAATGACTCTAGACTTTCAGGGTCGGTAAGTGCACTGCATTCGTCAGAAAGTGTTATTCCGTGATTGTTGCTAACCAATACTCCTATTTCAATTAAATAATCACATAATTGATTAAGGCGAGATTTGTCAACGCCAGATTTATGGGAAAGCTCGTCTATATCTACGCAGGCCCCATTTTTAAAGTGATCAGATAATCCTGTATCAACAAAAGCGTAAATTGCGGCTGTTTTTCTATGCGATGTAATCAGGTCGATTAGCATTGAGTTATCCTTTATGTGATTATTTTATAAATAAGGTATTTCATCTAAAGTCCAGGAAATATCATTATGACTAATTAGATATCTTTGGAACATACTTTAACCAAATTGTAATTATTAACTTTGCTATTTTTTCCTTATTAGGTGATGAGGTTTTAATTCGGCTTGCTTCCCAATTGGTTAACTCAATTTGATTGATCATGGTTAATTTATCCAATATCAAGATAGCATAACATTTGGGACGTCAGAATTACATGAACAGAGCAGTAAATCAACAATGTATTATTAAAGTATTGCATCTGTCACCTTAATTACTCATTTTTAGGAATGAATGATTAACTAAAGATTATATTAAATCGAATAAAAATAAATGACGAAGATCACAATTAACTATTTTTGTTTTTACAATCAAATGGCAGGAAATAACATAGTGGGATATTTTTTTATAGATTAATTTATGAAAAAAATTAATAATTATAAAACCTGAAAAATTGTAGGTGTTTTTTGAATATATTGGTTGCTGTTGAGTACACAACTTTCTATATCATTACCTAGATTTTTACTGTAATTTCCTAATTCTCTCTGTGGCCCAGAGCCCGCTTTTGATCTATGCTGAGACTAAAAACAGGCTTAAGATTATTATTAGCCTAAAAGCCGCAAAGCAGATAACAGGAAGATAGAACTTAATGAGTATTCGCATCGTTCCTAAAGAACAATTGAGCAAAGATCGTACCAATGAAAAAGCAACAGATTATATCCCGCCACTGCTTTTTGCTAATCTGAAAAATCTCTATCAGCGCCGGGCTGAACGTCTGCAACAACTGGCAGAAGATAACCCATTTGCTGACTATCTTAACTTTGCAGCGGAAGTTGCTCAGGCCCAACAAAAAGTGCTGCATGACAATCCATTGAAAATAGAGATAGTGGATATTCTGGAAAAATCTGCCGCTGAAGGTAAACCACCTCTGGATTGCAAAACATTTCCACGCACTCAGCATTGGCAAAAACTGTTTCACTCTCTGATAGCAGAATTAGCGCCGGATGCACCGGAACACGTCAGTGCCGCTCTGGATAATCTGGAAAAAGCGTCGGAGCAGGAACTGGAACAGATGGCTGATGCTTTGCTGAAAAATGAATTTAATAAAGTTAGTTCTGAAAAAGCACTCTTTATCTGGGCTGCACTTTCCCTGTATTGGGCACAAATGGCAAATCAAATTCCAGGAAAGGCGAGAGCAGAATATGGTGAGCATCGTCAGTTTTGCCCGGTTTGCAGCAGTATTCCCGTCGCCAGTGTTGTTCAGATTGGCACAACCAACGGGCTGCGTTACCTGCATTGCAGCTTGTGTGAAAGTGAATGGCATATGGTACGGGTGAAATGCAGTAACTGTGAACAGACCCGTGATCTGAATTATTGGTCATTAAAGAGTGAGCAAGCCGCAGTGAAAGCGGAAAGTTGCGGTGATTGTGGCAGTTATCTGAAAATCCTCTATCAGGAAAAAGATCCAAAAGTTGAGGCGATTGCTGATGATCTGGCTTCACTGATCCTTGATGCTAAAATGGAAGAGGAAGGTTTTGCCCGCAGTAGCATCAACCCGTTCTTGTTTCCAAATGAGTAAGTGTTAATCGACGGAATTGCCATGACACAAAAACCGTGCCCGTTATACAGCCAGATCCCCTCCATTGATCGCCTGTTGCATGAACCACAGATAGCACCGTTTGTGGAACAATATGGACAGACGTTAATCACTGTGACATTAAGAAGAATGCAGGAGCAGGTCAGAATAAATATCAAGCAGTATCAGGAATTACCTGATTGGTGTGATAACTGGGCTGCGGCACTTGGTCAGCGACTGGAGCGGAAGCAAGCTTTGGCTTTAAAGCCGGTGTTTAATCTTAGTGGCACTGTGCTTCATACCAATCTTGGCCGGGCATTACTGGCCGAACCGGTTATTGAAGCGGTAATACAAGTGATGCGTTCACCGGTAACGTTAGAATATTCTCTCAATGGCGCCGAGCGTGGGCATCGCGATCGCGCTTTGGCGAATTTACTGTGTGAATTAACGGGTGCGGAAGATGCCTGTATCGTTAATAACAATGCAGCGGCTGTATTGTTATTGTTGGCAACGGTGGCGTCAGGTAAGCAAGTTGTCGTTTCCCGTGGTGAGTTGGTGGAAATCGGTGGCGCATTCCGTATTCCTGATGTGATGGTTCAGGCAGGGTGCCAATTGGTTGAAGTCGGTACGACTAACCGTACTCACCTGAGAGATTATCAGCAGGCTATCAATGAAGAGACCGCCCTTCTGATGAAGGTGCATGCCAGTAATTACAGCATCGAAGGTTTTACCGCGGAAGTGTCTGGTCTTGAATTGGCCGCTTTGGGAGTGAAATATCAAATTCCTACAGCAATTGATTTGGGTAGTGGCTCCATGGTTAATGTGGCGCAATATGGGCTGCCGGCTGAACCGATGCCTCAGGACTATCTGGATAAAGGCATCGATTTGGTGACTTTCTCTGGTGATAAATTACTGGGGGGGCCACAGGCTGGAATTATTCTGGGTAAAAAACAATGGATAGAAGCTATCCAGCGTCATCCACTGAAACGTGCTTTGCGGGCAGACAAAATGACTTTAGCCGCTCTGGAAGCGACTTTACGGTTGTATCAGCGCCCTGAACAACTCTGCCAGCAGTTGCCAACGTTGCGTTTGTTAACCCGCCAACAGCAAGAAATGCATGATGTGGCACAACAGCTATTGCCTGAGATTCAGGCATATTATGGTGACCGATTTATTGTTCGTAGTGAGCCATGTTATTCACAGATTGGCAGTGGTTCGCTGCCGGTTGATCGTCTGCCTAGTTGGGCTTTAACTTTCGTTGCCGCTGATGGTCAAGGGAGCACACTGGAACAGCTGGCCCGTTGTTGGCGTGGATTGGCGAAACCCGTTATTGGCCGTATCTCTGGAGGGCGCTTGTGGCTCGATTTACGTTGTCTGGAAGATGGAAAGGCATTGTTGCAGGCACTATTACTATAATTTTCTGGAACTACCATAATTTTCTGAAACTACTATGATTTTTGCCACAGCAGGTCATGTTGACCATGGTAAAACCACACTGATTCAAGCTATTACCGGCGTTAATACGGCACATTTGCCGGAAGAGAAAAAACGGGGCATGACCATCGATCTCGGTTATGCCTATTGGCCGCAGTCGGATGGATCTTCGATTGGTTTTGTGGATGTGCCCGGACATGAGAAATTCCTCGCCAATATGCTGGCAGGGGTCGGTGGTATCGATCATGTTTTGTTAGTGGTCGCCTGTGACGATGGGGTAATGGCTCAGACTAGAGAACATTTAGTTATTCTGCGTTTGATTGGCTGCCCAGCGGTGATAGTTGCTCTCACTAAAGCAGACCGGGTGGAACCGCAACGGATAATTGACGTTCGCCAACAGGTTGAATATGAGCTGATAACTCAAGGTTGGATTGATTTCCCTCTGTTTGTCACGGCTGCTACTGAGGAAGAGAGCGTTGTCCCTCTAAGGCAACATCTGTTGCAGTTACATCAGCGAAATCAGCAGCATGAAAAATTACATCAGCGTTTTCGTTTGGCGATCGATCGCGCTTTCAGTGTAAAAGGTGCGGGTCTGGTGGTGACAGGCACGGCATTGGCCGGCCAAGTTAGTGTAGGCGATATTCTCTGGCTGACCGGCAGTGATAAACAAATCAGAGTGCGTGGCCTGCACGCTCAGAATCAACAGACAAGTACGGCTCAGGCCGGGCAGCGTATTGCACTGAATATCATCGGTGATGTGAGTAAAGAACAGGTTTCCCGTGGTGACTGGCTACTTTCCCAAAAACCTTTTGAAAATGTGGAGAAGGTACTGGTGGAAGTGGAAACTGATGAACCTTTGCGAAATTGGCAATCTCTTCATATTCATCATGCCGC
This sequence comes from Photorhabdus sp. RM322S, assembly GCF_042879395.1. NCBI lineage: Bacteria > Pseudomonadati > Pseudomonadota > Gammaproteobacteria > Enterobacterales > Morganellaceae > Photorhabdus > Photorhabdus sp. RM322S. The sequence goes on along the minus strand of NZ_JBHFKW010000033.1, from coordinate 15,729 downwards.
CAGCCATATAACGGGTCGGATTTCGTTACTGAATCAGCTTTCTGATACGCCTCGGTTGGCTGAATTGGTGCTTGATAGCCCATTATGGTTGGTTGAGAATGACCGGCTGATATTGCGCGATATCAGTGCCAGAAAAACACTTGCCGGGGCTCGGGTGATAAACCTCAATTCTCCCCGCCGTGGTAAGCGCCAGCCAGAATTTTTGCATTGGCTCACCCAGCTTGCCAAAACATCGGACCATGCGACTAACTTAGCGCTCCATTTGCTACGAGGTGCACTTTCTCTTAGTCATTTTTCTTGGGCGCGCCAGTTAATGGAAACGGATCTCCATCAGTTACTGGCTGATATGGATGTGATTATTGCCGATGGTATGGTGTTATCACAAAGCAATGCCAGATTGGCGGAACAGAAATTGTTACAGGTTTTGGCTGAATACCATCAGCAACATGCTGATCAACTGGGTTTGGGAAGGGCGCGCCTGAAACGGATGGCGTTGCCAACGCTGAATGAAGCGCTGGTTTATACTCTGATAAATCTCTTGCTCAGGGATGGGCAATTAAAACAGTCACATGGTTGGTTATATCTTCCTGAGCATGGTTTGGCTTTCAGTGATGAACAGGCAAAACTGTGGCAACGAGTAGCTCCCTATTTTACCGATGATCCCTGGTGGGTACGTGAATTGGCTTCTGATTTAAAGGAAGAAGAGGCGACAATTCGTAGTTTGTTGAAAAAATCAGCTCAATTGGGACATATTACCGCTATTGTTCCGGATCGCTATTATTGTAGCCAACGAATTCAGCAGTTTGCGGAACTTATCCGCAAGTTTAATCAAAATCATGGTGCGATTACTGCCGCCGACTTTCGTGATGAATTAGGTATTGGTCGTAAATTGGCTATTCAGATCCTAGAGTTCTTTGATCACAGTGGTTTTACCCGCCGTCAGGCTGAATCACATATTCTTAGGGATAATGGACTATTCTGATAATTTTTTGCCCAAAATGTAGGCAATTTTAGCAGAATGACAGTTTTGTTTCTGTTGATTTAACCAGCTTGTGTTATTTTTGCTAACTGTTATCGGCGTGAGCTTTCTATTAACGGGATTTGGTACGGTATGAAAAGAAAGATAATATCGGGTGTTTATCTGGGATTATTGTTTATTGCAACTTTAATACTGGTTTTTGAAAAAAGTGAAGATATTTATCCGGCGCTGATCGCTGTCGGTGTGTTTGGTGTGATATTTGGTCTGGTATTTTTTGTGTCAGCCCGGTTACTGTTTTCTGCCGCCTTTACCGGAACACTGTTTATTATCTTTAAGTTCCTTAATCAGATAAAGATTCATTACTACAAAGAACAGTTGATGTTCTCTGACCTTAACCTGATGTTTGATCCTTCTAATCAGGAAACATTGCGACACTATTGGCTGGCTGGCCTGGGAGTTGTCGCTATGTTTATCTGGTTGATATTTAATATGACTCTGAGCTGGAAAAAATCATCACCTTTACGTGGCTTCAAATGGCGTACTGCCAGCCTGGTGCTGGTTGCGTTCTGTACATGGGAAGTGAGCTTTACTGCCAACGCGTTTAGAGATCAATGGGAATCTTCACTGCCAAAAGGGCGTGGTACAGTGACCAATATGGTGATGTCAGCTAAAGATGCCAAACATCGTGTGCCTCAGTTTGGGCAATCATCCGATTATTTCCTGCAACAGGCTAAGAATATCACGCTGCCTGTGTCTCAGTCAGAAATCAAACCCGATGTGGTGTTGCTATTGCAGGAATCTACTGTTACTCCGCATATTTATCAGCTGCCTGATGATTCCCGCCTGCCGGATCTGTATATGTTCCAGCGGGATTCTGGGGTCAGCGCACAAAGCCCAATGCGGGTACAAACTTTCGGTGGGGGTACCTGGTTATCTGAATTCTCTGTTCTGACGGGTTTGAATACCGATGATTTTGGCTCACGTAAGAATGCTGTTTTTTATTTTATCGTTGATCACCTGAAATACAGCCTGTTCCGCGAGATGAAACAGAATGGCTATTACACTGTTGTTTTGACTCCATTTAATAAATCCTCCTATCATTCTGGTCATGCTTATCAGACGCTGGGTGTTGACCGTATTATCCAGCCGCAGGAGCTAGGGTATCCCGCCAGTCCTGATGAAAATCTGTGGACCATCTCTACACAAGAGATGTTGAGCTATGTGAAAGAAATTCTGGCACAGGAAACCGATAAGCCGTTGTTTATTTTCTCACTGACTATGTATGAACATGGCCCATATGATGAAGATCATTCAGATGATTACGGACTTTCCGGGCATGTGAAAAATTCACAAGCTGTTGGTAAGTTCAGTCACTATATGGAGAAAATCAAAGCTTCTGACCCGGCAATCAGAGATTTCAGTGAGTTTGTTGCTAAACGGGAAAAACCTACCATTTTTCTCTACTTTGGTGATCATCAACCCAACATCGAACTAGGTCAGTACAATAGCGTATTTTCAAATCCGGGTTATATCACTCAGTTCACTATGCGGGATAACCTAAAACAGGGAAGCCCTGTTCAGACTGATGAGCTGACGGATATTTCATTCCTTGGTGGAATGATTGTAGAGAGAGCTAAACTGGATGCTTCACCTTTTTACCGGGCGAATATGACGATGCGCCACCTTTGTCGGGGGGCGCTGGATGATTGTCAGGATAAAGCGCTGGTGGATAGTTACAAACACTATATTTATCAGCAATTGGAAGTGGCAGGTAAAAAATAAGCCGTAAAATAATGAGTGGGTGGGTGCCATATAAATATGGCGCTTGCTGCACTTCAGATGCAGGTAAACACTCTCCAATTTCAACTTTCTGCAACTGTTTTTCAATTTCAATCATTTATTGCGACAGAAATATAGCAAAGAGAATCATTTTTCTTATCGGACTGTTCGCATACCTAGTTAACAATATCATTTTATGTTATTGATAATAAAGTATATTTTATGGATTCAATGTACGTCAGTATTGACTAATAAATTTAGAGTCAGCGGGACTCGTCGTTTCTGCTCATTAAGGCTTGTGTCAGACGTGTCAAGGGCGAGCAACAACGGATGAAGTAGTCAGTCTGGTCCGATCTGGCAGGGAGCAGTCACATTGATATCACATAATTATACAGGCCGACTTTTATTGAAGCTGATTGATGTTAAAGTATAAATATTTCTTATGCATTTTGTTCGGGTATTCAGGATGATTAAACCCGTATCAGATACCACTCCAGGTTATTTCTATGGTTATGGTTAGGCAAAATTGGTGATGCAACAGGTATGTTTTCTGAACGATGGATTTTGTAATAAGTGGCTGCATTTTGGCTGGATAAGCTGAAAGAACTTTATGACTTTCTTGGTGCCGGAATGGACATCATGGAGTCTGTTTCTTGTGCTCTGGTCATGGTGGATTTAGTTGATGGTCATTCGGTTCGGTGTGTGATTTTTTGCGCCAACCTCGGGGGAGATGCGGATGCCATCGGTGCCATGGCCGGGGCCATTTCTGGGAAGCGATCTTTATCTACCGTAGATAAGATGACAACAGTGGATTTATTGATGGTCTGTTGATGTGGATCCCAGTTCTGGATTATTTGCCTCTTTCTTTGTCAGTCTGATGGAAGTATGGCTTATATTTGGACAGTAAAAGGAGGAACTAATGGGGGATTTACTGCCGATTACCGTAATGGGCGCTGCCGCAGGAGATATTGTTCTTAGCTTACCAAGGCTTCCTCGCAGTGGTGAAGACCAGGAAGCCAAAGAGATTGATCAACAGGTCGGTGGTTCAGGTTTTAATGTTGCCCGGGCTTTGGTTCGCCTGCAAATTCCTGTAGTTAATGGTATACCCGTTGGTAACGGGTACTGGGGTAAGCGGATAACTAAAGAGATGCAGGCTCTTGGGCTTGAGGTCACATTAACCAACTCATCGCTTGATAATGGCTGGTGTCTGGCAATGGTTGAACCGGATGGTGAGCGAAGTTTTGTCTCTATTAGTGGTTGTGAAGTTGACTGGAGTTCGGCAATGCTCTCAGCTATTACTTTGCCGGAAAGGGGATATATCTACTCTAGTGGTTATGTCATGGCGAGTAAAACAACGGCGATTTTGTGTGACTGGTTATTGGCGTCACCACCTGGGCAGACATTATTGCTGGATTTTGGACCTCGTTTACCCAATATAGATCCCGCTTTCATTGATGCGTTGCCTGTTGGCCGAACCATTTTGACACTGAACCGTGATGAAATGACGATATTGTGTGGAGCAGGTGATCCTGTCGCTCAGGCCAGTAATTATTCCAGCAAAAGAAAAATCACTATTATCTGTCGGTTAGGTTTACAGGGTACATGGATATGTTTGCTTGATCGTGACCCAGAACATGTTGCTGCCTATAAAGTGAAAGTGGTGGATACCATCGGTGCTGGTGATGCTCATAGTAGTGGCATGCTTGCTGGTTTATCACAGGGAATGTCGCTGAAAGATGCGGTTGAACTTGGCAATCGCGTTGCTGCCATTGTTGTCAGTCGTTCTGGTGCTGCGGGTGCGCCAACCATAAAAGAACTAAAGGAATTTGTGTTTGAATAATTATCAATCAAATACAAGGGATTCAGGTTTCTAAGGTGTGATTAAAATGAATGCATTACATACAGGTTGGAAACGAAAAACGACTCTTTTTTTATTAGCTGAGACAATTTCTCTGCTGGGTTCTTCCATTGTCCAGTTCTCGATCGTCTGGTATATCACCTTAAATACTTCATCAGGAGAAATGCTAGCTATCGCGGTGCTCTGTGCATTTCTTCCACAGGTATTAATCTCTTTATTTGCCGGTGTTTGGGCTGATACTTACAACCGTAAGTTACTTTGTATTGCTTCTGATGCGCTGATTGCATTAGTGACTCTTGGTCTGGCGATCTCTTTTATGTTTGGGTTTAAGAGTATTGAGCTGCTATTTGTGGCACTGATTATCCGCTCGTTTGGTACTGGCATTCAGGCTCCGGCGGCTAGTGCTATCATTCCACAACTGGTCCCGAAAGAGAAACTGTTGCGGGTTAATGGTCTTAATACTTCTCTGAATTCACTGACGATGCTGGCTTCTCCAGCCATTAGTGGTTTTTTGTATTCTCAGACTTCGATTGAGAATATTCTTTTAGTGGATGTTGTTACTGCTGTTATTGGTATCAGTATTGTTGCATTTATTCCTATTGCCAAAATAGCTTCTGATTCCATACCGGATAATAAATTTCAGGCGATGCTAGCGGGTTTTCGCTATCTGCAAGAGAATAAGCTAATCAGAAATATTTTGATTTTCCTGATTTGTGTTTGCTTCCTGATTAGTCCGGCTGCTTTTTTGACACCTCTATTGGTTAACAGGACATTTGGTGAAGATTCATGGCTTTTAGCCGTTAACGAAATAACTTTTAGTGCCGGAGCATTGTTAGGTGGATTACTGATTTCTTTTTGGAGTGAATATAAAAATAAACTGCGTATAACAGGAATAGCTTGCACACTGTTTGGTGTATTTATGATTGCTCTTGGCAATGCATATTGGTTTCCGCTGTATCTGGCATTAAATATCTTGTTGGGTGCTATAACGCCTTGTTTTAACGCACCAATAATCTCTATTATACAGGAAAAAGTTGAACCAGAAATGATGGGGAGAGTATTTAGTTTAGTTCAAATTGCTATGTCCTGTTCTCTGCCATTAGGCATGGTGATATTTGGTCCAGTTGCTGATTATATTAATATTCAACTCCTTTTAATGATATCCGGTGTATTGATATTACTGACTGGCGGGATATTTTTTATGTTTAACGGAGAAGAGAGCAGAGAAAGTAGCAGAGCAGTTTAATAAAGCTGGTATTGCCAAAGACATCGCGTTCATGGTTTGCTTTGTGCAATACCGGTGCTTGTTTGAAGAGAAAAAAATGGAAAACACAGATAATCATTCACAGTTTATTATCTATCAAACCGAAGATAGGGAAACCCGATTGGACGTTCGTTTTCAGGATGAAACAGTTTGGCTGACACAAGCATTGATGGCGGAGTTGTTTCAGACCAGTAAGCATCTCAGTTGGTTATCGGGTACAGAGCCATATTGCAACACGTTTTCGCCAATGGGCAACCCTATAACTCGTCATTTGCGGAAGTTTGGATTGAGTGAATATTCATTTTTTATTTTTAGTTTTATTCTGGGTGAATATTGTCTGTTATGCGATAAGCACAGCGCCGTGAATCGGTGAGCATATACTCCACCCGTTCTACCTGAGCTTGAAGTATATCTTGAAATACGTTTAATTCAGCGCGGCAAAAACCTTGGCAGACAGTAGCGGCAGCGCAAATTGGGCAATGGTTTTCTATCAGCAAAATGGCGCCATCTTCTGTATGTGACCATTGAGCCATGTAACCTTCACGGCATCTTATGGCAACCAGACGTTCGACCCGTTCTTGCAGATTGGTTGTTCCATTCATTGCCTGCTTGTAATTGATACGGGTTTCCTGCTCGCGGGTATCGATCAACAAATCTATCGCTTTCTCACCTAATTGTTTACGAATAGTGTTTAGTAATTGTACTGTCAGTTCAGCATGAGCATCCGGGAAATGAGCATGACCTGCGGCTGTCAGATGCCAAAGTTGTATTGGACGACCAACGCCTCGTGCTTCCGCGACAGCTTCTACCAATCCTTCTTTAGCTAACTTCACAAACTGTTGCCGGGCGGCTTCTCCTGTTGTTCCCAGTATTTTTCCGGCGTCAGAAGCTTGCTGAGGGCCACGGGTTTTCAATAGCATCAGTAACTTCTCACCCACGGATTGTGTGGCAGTTGTGCTATTTTTAACGCTTTTCCTTGACATATTCCTTCACCTCGCCTTAATTTATTCCAAGCTAATTCTTGTTTAATTTAACGTAAGACTCATATTAACTCAATGCTAATTCAGGATAATGACTGTGATAACAACCGATGAAAGCCACTGGAGCGATTTGTTCTCCGGTAAAAATGCGGCCAGTGCTCTGGCTTTATCGCTGGGAGTTGCGTTACATGCGATTAATATCTTAATTGCTACCACTATCTTACCTTCGGTTGTGCAGGACATTGGCGGCTTGAACCTTTATGCCTGGAATACAACGCTGTTTGTGGTCGCTTCTATTATTGGTTCGGTACTGTCTGCACGTCTGCTTAGCTCACAGGGGGCACGTAATGCTTATCTGGTTGCAGCAATATTCTTCTTCTTTGGCAGTTTGTTGTGCGCGTCTACTCCAACGATGGAAATGATGCTTATCGGACGGACAGTTCAGGGTTTCGGTGGTGGGTTACTGTTTGCACTTTCCTATGCCATGATCAATCTGGTATTTGAACAGGCGCTTTGGCCACGGGCAATGGCACTGATATCCGGTATGTGGGGGATTGCGACGTTGGTTGGCCCTGCTGTGGGGGGGATTTTTGCTGAGATAAATGCATGGCGTTATGCCTTTGGTATCATGCTGCCAATAATGCTGTTGTATGCGGTTTTTACTTACTTAATTTTGCCAAAAGGCAAACCTCAGGATCAGAATAAAGCAGCGTTACCACTGGTGCAGTTAGTTTTATTAGCGGGAGCAGTATTGATAGTTTCTGCTGGCAGTGTATCTGACAACGTGGAGCTGAATTTTGCAGGGATTATGCTGGCATTAGTATTAATAATATTACTAGTTTGCTATGAACGTCGTGCAGTGATACGTCTGTTGCCTCATGGTGCATTACATTTGGGCTCACCTCATACTGTGTTGTTTGCTACTATTTCATTATTGGTGATCGGCATGACCAGTGAAGTGTTTATCCCGTATTTCCTGCAAATGTTGCATGGTCAGTCACCGCTGGTTTCCGGTTATATGGCTGCGGCAATGGCAGCAGGCTGGACAGTTGCGGAGATAATCAGTGCGGGTTGGCGTGGGGCGGGTATGCGCCGGGCAATTGTCAGTGGGCCGATATTGGCACTGATAGGTATGCTGATTCTGTCATCGATATTATCACAGCCCTCGGCTGGACATTGGCAAGTGATGATTCCCATTGTGATTGCATTGACTTTGGTGGGATTTGGTATTGGCTTTGGCTGGCCACATTTGCTAACTCGTATCTTACAGGTATCGTCGGATGCCGATAAAGATATCGTAGGTGCCTCAATTACAACGGTACAGTTATTTGCCACTGCTTTTGGATCAGCATTGGCGGGTATGGTAGTGAACCTTTCCGGATTGAATGAACCCGGAGGTGTGGCAGGTGCCGCTTCAGCCGCACACTGGTTGTTCCTGCTATTTGCTATCGCACCGTTATTGGCACTGTTTACTGCGTGGAGATCGGCGAAGATTAGGGCGGTGGTGTCGTAATCCTATTTATAGTGGTAACAGTAAAGTACCTGACGATTTAATAGCAGGTGAAATATCCAGAGGGTAGAGCATGATATAGGCGCTTGTTGATGACTCGTCGATATTTTCTTGTTTTTTCGACCCATGGTTTTTATATGTCAACATCATCGACATATCGCTAACGGCATACAACGAGAAAAAAGTTGTATGTGATTTGCAGAAGTAACTTGCTCTTCATTTTTTATGATGGTCGAGCTAATACTCTCCGGTTGCCATTATTATCAGGCATACTGATGATACCAGAGGTTTCCATTTGTTCAATAATACGCGCAGCCCTATTATAGCCGATTCGAAATTGGCGTTGGACTCCAGATATTGATACCCGTTGTTTTTCTACGACGAAAATGACAGCCTGATCAAACAATGGATCAAGCTCTTCATATTCAAACGTTAGTGTTTCATAATCATTTTCAGGAATAATTTCAATATATTGAGGTTGACCATATGCTTGCCAATATTGTATTACTGCGTACATTTCTTGTTCATGGACTAATGCACCGTGTAAACGAAGCGGTTCAACCAAGTTAGGAGCCATGTAAAGCATATCTCCTATGGGCAGTAATTCAGCGCCATTTTGGCCTGAGATAATACGTGAATCAGTTTTATCGAATACTGAAAAAGCAATTCTTGTAGGGATATTACTTTTAATCAGATTGGTAATGATATCAACTGAGATATATCGAGTAGCAAGTATTAGATGAATACCAGTAATGTGAGCTTGCTGAACAAGAGATATTAGTAATGTTTCTACCTCTTTACCTGCTTTAAGTATCAAATCGGAAAACTCATCAATTACAACAACAATATTGGGTAATTGCATCAACATGGTCATATTTTCCCCATCAGCAGGGCCCCAGAAAGGATTAGGGATAGGGTGTCTCAGATCTACTGCTTGCTGTACACGTCGGTTATATTCAACCAGACTACGAACGCCAAGTGCTGACAGTAGTTTATAACGCCGTTCCATCTCACTGATGCACCAATGTAGCGTATGAACAGTCCCTTCTGTATTGTGAATGATTCTTGTCAGTAAATGAGGTAGTTTTTTGTAAACAGAAAGTTCCAGCATGTTCGTATCAATCATGATAAAGCGAACGTCTACCGGTGTGGCTTTATATAGTATGCTAAGAATCATGGAGTGAATAAACGTAGACTTACCAGATCCTGTAATTCCCCCGATTAGCAAGTGCTGCATATTAGTCAAAGTTGTGATGATGGGTTTTCCAGAAATATCTTTGCCCAAAGCTATTGCTAGATGAGAATCAACTTCTCTAAACTGAGCGCAATCCAGAACTGTACGTAGGTAAACGGTATCACGACTATTTTTAAGTACATCCAGGCCGATATATGGTGTACCCGGTATGATTGGCACAACTTGTATAGAAGATGCAGAAAGAGAGCGTGTTATATCGTGAGATAAATTAGCAATCTGGGAAACTTTAATGCCGGATGCTGGAAGCAGATCAAAATGAATATACATTGGCCCTAGAGATATATGCTCCACATTGGCCGCAATGCCATAAGCAGCCAAGCATGATTCTATTGATTCAGCCATTTTAGCCAGTTCTAAACTGCCTGCCTGAGCTGCATTTATAGGAGGAGAGATTAATAAATCAAATGCTGGAAGACTATTTATCATAGTGTTAGACATAAATTCCTCGGCTTTGATATCTAGAAAGTTTTACTGTAATCCAGAGCGTGTTCAGAATTCTGTGTTATCTAAAAACCCCTTAGTATAGCTATTTCGTCAAGATGATCGAATCTGAATATTGGGTGATGGTTTATTGCCTTTAATTTTATGTATTTTTTCGTGATCTATTTTTTTAATTACATGTAAAACAGGGCAGTATGGGGTGCTATAAATTTGATGTGTCCAGCTTGATAGTATTGTTACCATAATATGATATTACAATTTGTTGCACTGAGTGCAAAATAGGTTCTTGGGCTTCACTCCAGTGCGGGCACGGTCTAGCGCCGTTTTCGTGGCGTGTGTTTTTCCTGCGTTAGGGGCATTTTACCCATTTTTTAAAGTTTGAATTTGGGCTGAACTTCATTCTTGGTGAGAGCAAGCCGGAGCTCTTTGAGTTGGCTTTCTAATGTAGCGACTAGGTAGCTACTGAACTTTTCTTTTGCTAAGGTGCGTTCAAATACATTGCTTGGTAAAAAGCGTTTCATTTCGTTCATGAACGCATTACTGGCAATCACATTTGGTAAGGATTGAATGCGTTGTTCTAGCAAGTTTGCAAAGTCAGCAAGTTTGTAATCAGCAACTTTTTGTCTAATTAAGTCAACATCTGGTTTTGCGCCTTGCTGTTGTAACCAAGCTAGATCCCAGATATCGCGGTGGCGGACGTACTTCTGTGTGGCAGGTAACGAAACCATCTTATCCGCCATCACTTCATCAAGGGTTTCTGTGTAGATTAAAGTGTCGTCATAACCATCGGGCAGAAAATCGTAATTGTTGCGCAGGGGCAGGGCATTTCTGGTATAGGCTGGGATATTAGCGATTTCAATTTTGATGCGTTGTTTGGGAACGTCCTTTCTATCTAACGTAGTTACGATGGCAATTTGCCATTTATCAATATTTAGTTCTGCATATTTAGGTTCTTGTTTGAGCGATTCAGGTTCTTTCACTGTCACTTCCAAGCTATATCGTGCACCGATGTAATCTTCAATACATTGCTTCATTGTAGCCAGTTGCTTTGAAGAAAAGTCTTTACCACCTGCAAAATCCAAGTCTTCACTAAAACGGTTACCACCATAGCATAATCGTAGAGAGGTACCCCCTTGGAAAACAAGATTATCGAGTAGTCCGGCCTGATCAAGACAAAACAGGATGTCATAGTGGAGCAGTTCTTTTTCGATGACTGGGCGCATATGTCCAACCTGGCTATTCTGCATGGCCCGCTCAACTAGCAGCTCAAAATCCTCGGGATTAATCTTCATATACGGTTTCCTCTTCAACTAAATGTGTGTTTCTACCCACGCGTTTTAGATCTCGATAAGCGGTTTGCTTATTAACTAAGCGAAGTGGCCTACCGACGTTTTGGATATGGTTAACAATGTCTGCTACTGATCGCTTGGTGTGGGTAAACTCAATGGTGCCGAAGGGGGTTTTGTATTCACCTTTGCGGCCAGTGGTCATGACCGTCAATCGGTCAATAGGGATCTGTGAGATAACACCATACTCGGATAGGGCAGATTCCAGGCTTACATAGTTGTATTCACCGCGCCGCATTGTTTTGGCAATCAGTTCCAAGGTATTGGAACCTTTGTGTCGTGACAAAGCAAACACGTAAACCCCTTTACTGGCTCGAGTTAGTACACATTGTTTAACGAGGCGATTCAATCCAGCCTGAAAGGCTCGCTTACTGTCTTCTGGAAACAACTTGGACAAATCTTTGTTGGTAAAGACGTAACGACCTTGTTGATCAAACTGGCTCAAGCGTTGAATAGCAGTGGTTTGGTTCATCGTATTAAGTAGACTCTAATGTCACTAATAAGTGATTCTTGTGTCTATATAATAGCATCATAATAAGTAGACGTGAAATACACATTAAAGTGTTCTATATGTCTACTTGTATGTGTGAAATCCTGTTTACCTACTGTACAGAGAGGAATTTAACTGTTGGTGAGGCGAAAGTGGAGGTGGGCTGTTCAGCGGCTGATGAAGCTGAATTTTGAGTAATGACTTATTTCTCTTGATTTTATTGGTTTTTATTTAATCTGTTTTTCGGTTAATTACACAGAATTACTTACAGGGTCTGTTTTTCCTGCCCTCAACTGTGGTTTTCTTGATTGCAGCCTGTTCGTTAAGTTTACGCTCCAGTCTGTCAAGATACATGTTAGCAAGTACCGGAGAGATAATACCGCCTTGGGGCGTCCTGGCTCTGGTGGTGTTGAAGGCCCCTTTTTCTATATATCCGGCCTTCAGCCATTTTCTGAGTATCTGCCTGTCTATCGGAATATTTTCAAGCAGCCAGTCATGACTGATATTGTCGAAACATCCTTTGATATCCCCTTCCAGTATCCACACTGGTGCTGTTTTTCGGCAGAGACAGTTAAATACCTGCTCCATCGTGTCAGCAGTGCTTCTTGCCGGGCGAAATCCGTAACTGTTGTGATCGGCAGTGGTTTCCGAGAAGGATCCAGAGCCAGCAGATAAAAAGCCTGCATGGCCCGATCCTGGGGTTTAGGGAGCAACGGAACAGTAAACGTTGTTAAGCAGTCATTTTAAATAGCCATTTAAATATAAATCAATATGTTAACTATCTTCATTGAATGCTCTCAATTCCCCTCTGCTGACAGCTTCCGGAACCGTAAAGGTGTAGCACCCCTGCATGTTAATATGCCCGCATAGCAATGGAGACAACCTCTTTACATCTTCGTCATGCACCGGATATCCTTCTCGCCTGAGTTGTTGCACTGCGGCATCCATGTAAATCGTATTCCACAGAACGATCATATTTAACACTAAACCTAATGAACCCAACTGATCTTCCTGGCCTTCGCGATATGCCTGTCTCGGTTCACCTCGTTTTCCATGAAACACATTTCTGGCTACCGCGTGTCGTCCTTCTCCACGATTAAGCTGTTTGTAAGGTTTTCATGATCGACAGGATGTTCAGACGTTCCAGTTTGAGTGAGGCTATCAGTCGCAGAATATCATCCCAGTGCGGTACGACTTTTTTCTCAAAATTCAGGCGATGTGAGGAGATGGCCGAGTTATAGCGGTGATAACGTTGGCAACCAATCGATCATACTGATTACTGAGCTCTGTTTCAATATCGGTTAGCCCGGTAAGTTCTTTTTTTACTATCAATTAGAGTGATAGACGAGCGTAACTGATGATTACTCAAAGCGATTCTGTGAGCGATGCACGTTCCGTTTTAACTACGGAGCACCCAGCTTGTCGGATTGGTTACCTAAACGGCAAGCTTATCTGCGCATTGCCATATATGTCCTTGGAGGGCAGCCTACCATATTTTTAAAAAAGGTGGCAAAAGCGCTATCGCTGGAAAAAGCCAGTTGGCTGGCGACGTCAGATTGAGCGTATCCCTCTGCTAATAGCTCAATTGCTTTGATTAGCCGCCATTGTTGCCGCCACTGTTGATAGTTCAGCCCAGTTTCACGCTGAAAAATGCGGCTAATGGTTTTTTCTGATGCGCCGATATAACTAGCCAGCTCGTACAGAGGCGGAACTGTGATCATATCGGCTAAATTTCTCAGGCGGCGGTCACTGGGCAGGGGCAACAGGGTTAATTCGCGTGGTGCCAGTTGTATCTCATCTAGGCATACCGCTAGAATATTAGCGGTCGCACCGTGCTGCCAGTTGGTATCGAACTCGGCGATGGCAATGCGTTCCAGCACTTCGCGTAGCAAAGGTGAAGCTGTCAGAACTTCTAAGCATTCAGGCAGACTAGGGTAATGGGAGCGATCGAGATACACCGATCGATAACCTGCCACACCGCTAACTTGCACCCGATGCTCTAGCTGTGGTGGAATCCAAGCGATACGACCCGGCGGGAGCATGCAGATGCTCTCATTGAGCGTAATTCGCATGCAACCTCGCTGACTAAACAGTAGTTGCCCCATCCTATGCCAGTGTGGACCAGAGTCATGCTGAGCCAATTCGGCTGCGATGCCCAATACGCTGTTGCCGAGCGAATCTGGATCAAAGGTATCCTGAGCGTTAAGCCATGTCATATACTGTGCTGTCCGATTATGTAAATTATTTGTCTTTTATATTGTAACAGACGATAGAGTGAAGATGATACCTTGATATCCCTAATTTTATCTTTAGACACAGGACTTGCTATGCAACGCAAACTTACCCTTACACTGGCAACATCTATGATGATGTTTCCCCAAGTGGTGGAAACGATCTACAGCCCAGCGCTTACTCATATTGCTGAAGGGTTTCATGTCAGCGCGGAAATGGCCGCGCAAACGTTGTCCTGTTATTTCTTTGCTTTTGCTCTCGGCGTTGTGGTATGGGGACGAATGTGTGATGTTATTGGACGGCGTCCTACTATCCTTGCCGGACTAGCGTTATATATGTTGGCATCGATCTTAGCTGTCTTCTGCGATAGTTTTACCATATTATTGGTGGCGAGGGTGTTGGCAGCCTTTGGTGCGGCGGTGGGATCAGTGGGTACTCAGACCGCCATTCGTGATCAGTTCAGTGACTACGAATTGGCGCGGGTGTTTTCGGTGATGGGGATAGCTATAGCGGTTAGTCCGGCGATTGGTGTACTGAGCGGTACGTTACTGACCCATTATTGGGGCTATCAGGGCGTCTTTAGCGGCCTGGCGATATTAGCGGCGGTGTTGTTGGCTTATGCTGCATGGCAACTGCCAGAAACGCGCCCACAAGAGGTCGTAAAAAGCTCCTTTTTCGGTACTTTGAGCCGTATGACTAAAGATGGTGACATTTGGCACAGTGCATTGTTGGTCGCTTTATTCAATATCTGTATGTTCAGTTATTACCAGTTAGCACCGTTCCGTTTTGAAGCACTGGGTCTTCCTGCGCAATGGTTTGGCTATACAGGACTGGTGTTGGCAGCCGGTGTGGGTCTTGGCGCAGCCATTAACAAGCTGTTGATCGCCAAGCACTGGTTATTTACTGCGTTGCTGATACTGGCGTGTGTTCTGCTGCTTTCTGGCGGTATCTTGGTGTTTTTGCTGGAAGAAACGGTATGGTTTGTCTTGCCAATGATGCTGGTTGTGATGGCATATGGTATTGCCATTCCCAATATTCTAGCGCGTGCCCTGCGGCATTATAAAGATTGTATGGGAACGGCGGGGGCGATCCTTGGTTTGATGTATTACCTGATGTTAGGGGGCGGCCTAGTTCTGGCAGGGTTGGCGCAACACCTTGGCATGGTACTGACAATCAGCAGCATTTGTGCACTGATGCTGGCAGGGAGTATCGTACGTAGCGAACGGAAACTCGCCTTGCCAGAAGGTGAAAACGAACGCTCCTGAGTATTTAAACGTTGGTCGGTGCTAAATGACCGGCCAACAACCGATGGAGCCTTGCGACTACGGAGTCATATTCCTCTGCCAGATACATATGTCCAACGTCAAAACTATGTTGTTGAAACTCTCCGCTTGCGATCTGGCGCTAATCAGCTAAATCTTGCTCATCAATCCAGTTATCACGGTTCCCCTGAAAAACAGCCAACGGTGCCTGATAGCTGGTGCTTTGTGGAAATAGCAATTGGGCTGAAAGTAACAAATCTGCGCGGATTATCGGTAGGTAAAAATCGAGTAATACACTCTCGTTACGCAGCGTGTCGCTTATACCTCCATTAA
>NZ_JBHFKW010000032.1:0-56180 GCF_042879395.1 Photorhabdus sp. RM322S | reverse complement strand
GATATAAACAAAACAGTGAAAGACTTTACTAGGAAGTGAACGAGGAACAATTTAATTTCAATTAATACACTTTAAATTAAGTGAGGATTTTATGAAAAAGCCTATTGTAGGTTTGCTCCTTAGTATTGTCTTTTTTTCAGCAAATACTTCTGCTTTCACTCAAACGGAAAATAAAACCGATGTACAAAATGATATTGCCAATATATTAACCCAACAATATAATAATACCGTTAAAGATTGTGGTGATGCTCAATCACCCGCTTTTCTTTGCTCTGGAGTTTTGATGAGAGGGACTCGTCCTGGATTTAAATTTTGGAAGTTAAATCCATCTTCTATAAAAAATAATGGAGTTTCTTTTTCATATTTAAGAAAAGATGCTAAATTTGGCAATACATTTGCTAGCGTTAATGGTTTTATTCTTTTTCCTGAACAGATGGCCCCTGAAGATGAGGTTAAAGTTCCTGTATTATGCTCCTATGTCCTTGATGCAAATACTTGGGCGCGTCAGGGAAATTATTGTGGTGCACCGCCTAAACCTTCAGATGGGAAATCATGCCAAGATTTTGGTGTTTTCACGGCTCATCAATTAAATAAAGCTATTGTAAGAAAATCCGCATGGGGAATCTGTGCATTTGATGTTAGACCGACGGCTAAAAATCCAGCAGATGCTTTTTATCAAACATTACTTGCAATGCCTTATCATGGTAATGGTTTAAATTATAATGAGATAGTCGTTCAACCTTGGGATGAGAATAAGCCACAAACATTACCTATTGAAGCCCTTTTTTATTCAGCAAATTCAGGTTTAGTTAATGCACAAAAAGATCAACGTGATTATAAAGATGCAACAGGTAAATTTTTACCTATTGTTAACATCGAATTACCTAAAGGTATAAATGTAAAACAGGCAACAGATGCTGTATTTACATTTAACCCTAAAGATCAAGTTGTGAGTCAGTAATATAACATTTTAGTTATATACCCTATGGATTTCAAATGCATCGCGACGGCAATTTATTTTACGGCATTAATGAGTGGAAAATAGAAAGAGCGCCATGGATGGCGCAATAATTATTCGAATCTAGCAAGTATTTTTATTTAAATATTTGTATTATGTAATAACATTGATTTTATTTATTGATAGTGACATTTACCTAAGTATTTTTAGTTTATGTCAGAGGCCAATTCAAGAACACCACGCTATCATTGTAATGACTATTGTTACCATTTTCAGCACCGATAATAGCGGTTCCCGGTTTTCCGTCAAATATATTATCGAAATAACGAAGCTTACATGGTTTGCCATCTCCTGCAATCTCAATACAGACTTTTCCTGTACCTGATGTGTAGGCTTTAGTCGCCATGAGATTATTTTGACCTTTACCGGTTAATGTATCTACCAGAAGATCGCCAATATATACTTTTACAGTTTGCGGAATATTTGTATTAGCGTAGGCTGTCAGGGCGAATATAATATTTTGAGGTAACTGGAAACAATGTTTACCCGTGTCATTAGTACCACATGTTCCATTACAGACTTTACTATTGCCTCCATTATTGCCACGGTGACTGCCTAACAAATCGGTATCGACCGATACTGCCGCTTGAACATTTTTGAAGGCTAATCCTCTCCAACCATTATTATCGTTGGAGATGATGATTGGCCCGGCATCAAGTGCATTCAAATTTGGGTCGAACCGAATAAAAGAATCACCTTTGAAAAAATAAATAAAATTTCCATCTATATCTGGCCATGAAATAATAGCACCCAGATTGCTACTAAATGCTGCATATTTCCCGGTCATTCCCCACCGATCTGAAATAGTGTTGGTCTTAATTGTGTGTAAATCGATGGTGTAATCTACACAATGTTCACCTTTAAAGAAACAGACGGTGTTTGTAGTCAATTCTATGGCTGCATCTATTCCATTTTCAAGTTCTGTTCCTTTTAATCCAGGCCACCCATCTATAATGAAGTTCGGTCCATCAACGACCTGTGCTTTCGCGATATCGAATTTAAGATATAGTGAACCTTTAAAAAAATATAAAAAACCATTTAAATTAATAATATCGTCAATATATCTTTGGAACCCGGCAGGCAGATTAGGCCAATCTTTACTGATGGGTTGGGGGTAACCAATGTATGTATTTAAACATTGATTATTGAACTTAATGTTTTCTTCATTCAGGAAGAAGTAACTAGATATATTCATTGTTATATATCCTTTGTAGTTAGAAAGTGATAGATAATTTAAATCTTTTTGGTGCAATGGAATTAAAGTTTCATAATAAAAGCTAATAAATAATAAGGCGGAATTATATCAACACTATGATTATGTGAAGGAGACGATGCTGTTGCTGGGTGATTATGTCCTTGTCCTCCACCTGTGTTTGATGTGTAGGCATAAGCATTACTTCCGGCTGAAGGTTTCATCCATATTGAACTATTATCTATATTATTTATCTGGTAGGCGGTTTGGCTATCATTGATGACACTATATTTCATTCCAGTGCCATTATAATAAGGCATACCCCCAACATGTTTATGACTAGGTATTTGTGACTCTGTTAATATTGTATTTTCCACAGTAACATTTACCGAAACCGCAGTTGATGTTGTATTCTTGGAAAAGTTTTTTCCAGCGCCATTCCCACTAGCTTTACTACTGCTTTGCCCTGTCTCAGAAATAGTTTCACCGCACATGACAAAACGACTTCTTAAATCTGGCGTTCCATTATTACCATCACAAAAAGCCCAGCCTGTAGGAGCATCCATACCGGAGAACATCATAATCATTCCTTTTGGCAGTACATTATTGGGATCAATACTGATGCCGCTACTGTCTACTTTAATACCATTACCCGCTTTTACATTTAGTCCATCTTTATCTGCTTTTAAGCCGCCGTCAGGGTTAATTTTTATTGCTTGTGTATAGTCATCACCTGGTTTTCGTGCTGAATGTGGGTTATCAGTTTGACAGGGCGTTTTACCAACTGTATGGCTATCCATAGTATTGGTATTCTCTGTATTGGATTCTGAAGTGGACCGGTTATATTTTTTTTCCATTTTTATCACCTTGTATATGATATTGATTTGTTTTGTTCAACAATGAAATTGATGATTTTTTCCTTTATTTACTATTTACATTTAAAATATAAAAAACGTTTATTGCTTTGTTTTCATTAGTTTTGATTCAAGGGTATAGCTACCGCAATAACATGATTTATAGATGTTATTGTTTATATTTAAAAATTTATCCAATAGTTATTTAAATAATTCTCTGTGAAACAAAATAATTATGAGAGATGAATTTTTAGACGCAACATCAATTAATAATAGTGACTGTTAAATATTTAGTGGGTTGTTTATATTAATAAATAAAACTGTTATAGTTTGGAGAATAAATCTAGATTATTTTTTTGCAATATTTGAATGGAATATCTATGGAGATAGAAATAGAGGGCAATAGAATTTATTATTTATTTGCTACATTCACCAGCTAATGCTAAATATTTACTTAAATCATTAGAGCAGGTAAGTGACGGAAATTTTCAGGAAAGGTAATTAAATAAATAAGCGTTTTGTGGGTAAATTCTGGCAAGATTACCTTTTCTGACAACAGAATGATAAGAAGCCCGTTAAGCAGATTAACGCGCTCCTTAAAAATATAGAAAGTGAATCATCTATTTAAATTACAGGCTTATACTGGTGATTCTTTTGTCTTATAATTCTCAGATATTGTTGATGAAAAATGACTTCCCGCACTTTCTACCTTACCAGTAACAACATTGACTGGTGCCGATAATATTCCGGAGCAATTATGGCAAGCAGCAAAATCACTTCCAGCTTGTCTTGTTGTCAGTCGTTGAGTAAAAATAGATGATTCCAGCATATCCCGCATATATTCGCCTATTTTTCGACTTCCAATAGCTTTCCCTTCCCGTTCATCATTTAAAGTTAATAAATGGTTAAGGGCTTGTACCTCTGCATGCAAACCAGCAATACCAGCCATCGTGGGTAATACACCTGCATTATTAATCATGTGCTGTTTAATTAAGGATTCAATTATTGGATGTAAAGAATTTCCTGCTTTCTCATACATATCCTTTATCCCTGAAATAAAGGATGTAGAGTCAGTGATTATATATGCTATAGATTCATCTGTTGGTTGAATTTCCGTTTGTCCTTGTCCATTTTTCTTTATTAATTCTTTATGGTGTTTAACTAATTTAATACCAGGAAATAGTTTTCTTTCAGCTAAATTTCTATCATTATCCTTAAGATTGACAAATTCATCATCATAATCATCATTGTGTACATATCCTGCATGGGCAGCGAAATTATCTAAAGATTTTTTTGAATAAATAAAACTTCCACCAGGAGCACCATTCGCTTTTAAACCAGATACAGAAAAATTACGTTGCTTTGTTGCAGATTTTTGCTGACCAAATTGTCTTGAAGAGTCGAGGATTAATTGTGTCTTTGCACTAAAATCAGATAATTTAGGTGTTTTTTTCTTATAAGCAGACATGATTGCTCTAGAATCAGGAATATCCAGATGTAATGCATCTAATAACGTTGCATCTGAAGTTTTTTTTTCGCAAGATTTGCGTATTTCTTTACAAATATCATTTTTGTACATTATAATTCCCCAGCCGTTGTAATAAACTTCAATATTGGCATGTCTGTCTTGGGCGTCTTTGGTTTCACTGCGTTTGCCGAGAAATATCTAGCCCGGAAACGCGGTTAAAGGGGATTCGCTCCCTTGCCGTCGCGATGCATCTTGAAATCTATAGGGTATAAAAGTGGTGATTATATATCTACCCATTTATTTTTCCGCTTTTTAGATGATAGGAAGTGTGGGGGCCTTATCTCGGGTAAATATAATCTGGTGTTTAAAGTTAAATCTTTCCCTCATTTTATTTAAATGTTCCTGCATAGGATTAATACTGAGGTGAGCATCCCCTATGGAGACAACAAATGTATGATTTTCATTTTCAGCGGCATGTTTTGCAATTTTCTCTGCTAACGTTGGATTGATATATTCATCACGCCATCTACCCGAAGTAAAACGCATCATTTCTAGAGCGATTTTATCTAATTCCTTGTTACTTCCAGCTTTCGCCATAATTTCAAGAAATTCATTACTTAATTGCTTAAAATTGGGTAAAAAATGCTGAATAGCAGTCGTATGTAATTCATAAAAGGAGGAAATATCTTTTTCTGTTAATTTCTCTGGTTCACTTATTGATTTTGCCGACAGCTCAAACATCTCTTTCATGGCATTGGATAGCTCTGAATCCTCCCATCCAACAATTCCAGCTCGCCTATTTTTATTCATAAACCAGCTTGGTTTTGCCATAAATTCTTTTGGTGTATACTCCGATCTATTTTTGTTTATCTGTTCATCTGTTGCCTCAATATAAAGTTGAAGTGTGCCAGCATCAAAACTACTATTAACATCAGGTATATTTTTTGCGTATTGAAAGGGGGGTTTATTATGACCATCACCAGCAATAATAATTTTAGGCTGTTTATTTGAGAATATTTCTTTCATTCTTTCTGTAGTCAGTTCCACCTCTTTATCACCTTCATAAGTAAACCATTTTTTATGATGATCGGCAGGTGTGACGGAGTTAGCGTTTTTCCCCAGTTCTAATTCCAATGGATTGCTATCATGATGAGTTGCGTTATTTGACTGTAATTGGCGTCTTTTTTGCTTTTGCTGTGCTTTTTCGCTATATTCGTTTTCCATATTATCACCTGTTAGATTGATATAATAAATATATTGAAGATGGTAGATTTATATAATAATCTTTAGGCAGTTGATTATAAGCTAAAAGTCGCTGTGAATTATCTTTTAGCCAAGATTGATCAGTTTTTTCTTGGTCTTTATATGTAGGCATAATCGCTCCTTAATATATTAATGGAAGTCAAATCCCAAGTTTAGCTTTTAAGTTTTCAATATTTTCAAAGAAATTGTTTTTATCATATTCTCTTAAATAAATATTAACTTCTTGATCTCTTTTAAATCTATCTAACTTTACGTTGGATATGTTTTTATTTATTTCAAGTAATTCTGCAATGAGTTCCTTTTGCTCACTTTCAGATAATATATTGAATTCATTACTTAATAGTTTTTTTAGCTTATGAGCATTAATTGGCTCTTTTCCTCTGGAACTTAACCAGTCTACTATTTTAAGTGCAGGTAATATTCCATTGCCTAAATCTGACTGATAAATATATCCTACAATTCCTTGGCTGGTTGATGTAATATCAATCAGAAACATATGTCCAAATCGGTGATCATTAACTAATGCAACATAGCTCCTCGAATCGTTGAATTGATCAAGTTTTTCGGAAAACTCATTGCCGTTTATTTTTTCTTTTTTAAATTGTTCTACAGGATTAACCGCCTGTTCTGCTTCGGTCATTAATTTAAATATATTTTGTGCAGACAAGCCACAAACCGGTTCAATGGGATCATAAGGGTTTTCTCCAACAATATCTTTATAAGCTTCAAGTCCTCCGAATTGAGAAACATTTTCATCAATTGCTTTAAGTATAGCATCAGAATTTCTATCGATGATTTTATCCTCCCAATTATCATACCAAAGTAATTTGTTTCCCTTGGGATCATTATGGAGTTTTATAATATCATCTATTAATTCTGTAGAATTTTCGTTATCGTCTTGGGGGGATAATCTCCCCCTCAGTTTAGATGGTTTGGTGTGACAACCCACTTCCAGGTGCAAGTCTGTTACTGTATTTTCACTATATTCGTTTTGCATTATTTTACCATTTTATCTATAGAGTGAATTCGAGGAATGGAATGAATAGCATATTTATAACATGGAAAGCTGAAATAAATATATTAAAAATAATTAGTTTTAATAAGTAATTATTTATTAGGTGAGTGATTGTTTGTTATTTTAATATAAAAATAATTTTAAATTCCAGTTAATCTATCAGAGTTTTCTTTAGAAATAACAACACCAACACCATTTATCTTAACAATAGCCGCTTGGCTGTTTTTCCATTTTTCAAGTGTATCTTTTATTTGTGGTAAATATGTTGCACTAGTCATACCGGAAACTTCAACAATAACGCTTTCATCTTCTTGATTTTGATTATTTTCTGTATCAGGCTCGGTTGTCAGATTCACTTTAGTAAGGGCAAGACGTACATCTTGTGTGCCGCCTAATTCCATGCATAATTTATCTATTAAAGCCTGGTTTATTTGTGAATTATCCAGACTGGGTTTTTGGTTCACAGAAGCGGATATTTTACTTATTGGGGTTACACTGTCTTCAATATTTTGCAATTTCATCGGTACAGTAATGGAATATAATAGAGAGAGGCGAGGGCGATTACCGAGAGCCTGCCAAAAGTTACCTAAGCTGTTTAAATTTTCCTGTTGTGGGATTACGCGGGTATATGCGCCGGGAATGCCGGTTAATTGGCGATTATTGATTAATGCATTTAAAATCCGTGTCATCACTTGTGCAGCTTGATTATTGGGTTGGCTGTCCGGGCTGGAGCTGTCACTAGAGGGTTTGCTAGCATCCCAGTAGGTAATTAAATAGTTACAATTGATATTGACCCATCCCGGTAATAATGTGTTAGTTGCCGGGTTATAACGTCTTGATTCGGCGGATCGTAATTGTAGATCTTCATGGATTTCATAAAGAAATATACTGACCGTCGGTTCTGATTGAATGGAATTAATTTCGGGTAGATCAAAACGAATATCAATTTTTTGACCGGGAATGTCTAAATATTGAGATAAAATAGTATTTAATGCTTGATTAATCTCGATAATCGCATTGTCAGATGCAATGATGGTTGTCATGTTTGTTCCTATTCTATTGAATATTTAAAAAGCTAATCGGCCAGTTTTATTTAATTCAAGTATCACGGCTCGATCTATATGTCTATTTTCGATTTGTTCACAGTTATCATCTACTGCTAATATTGATGACAATAAAGCAATATTTCTGATATTAGCACCAGTTAAATCAGCCCGTTTAGCCAGATGGGCAAAATCAATTTCATTAGATAGTGTCAGTTGTTCCGGCCAAATGACTTGCCACATTTTTTTACGTAACTCTTCATCGGGGTAAGTAAAGCGGGTAATAAAGGTAAAACGGCGGTTAAACGCGCTATCTAAATGACTACGATTATTGGTGGCTAAAATCACTAATCCCGGATAATTTTCCAGTCGTTGTAATAAGTAAGATACTTCAATATTCGCATGTCTGTCTTGAGCATCTTTGGTCTCGCTGCGTTTGCCAAATAGGGCATCGGCTTCATCGAAAAACAGTACCCCAGAATCTGCTTCGGCCAGATCGAAAATACGGGAGATATTTTTTTCCGTTTCACCGATGTATTTATTTACCACGGTAGAGAGATCAACTTTAATCAGATCAACACCAAGATAACCGGCAATTACCTCAGCAGCCATTGTTTTGCCGGTACCCGATTCTCCGTAAAATAGGGCGCTAATTCCGGTGCCGTAACTGATTTTTTCCTGAAAGCCGGCACCCAGAATTTGGTCACGGTAATTAATCGCTGAGATAATTTCTTTTAATTGTTGTGCTAATGTGTCTGAAACCACTAAATCGTCAAAACTGCGCTTTGGAGTAATTCGTTGAGCCAGTTTGCCGAAATTCTGTTGGGCGCGAAAACTTAATGCTTGACGCAGATCAGTTTCTTCCAGTTGGCCTTCTGGTTGCCGGATTATTTGATATTGATAAGCTTCTTCAAGAATGAGCGGTAATGTTTCCGCAGTAAAAGAGAAGCGCTGACATAGCCGAGTAATATTAATTTTTTGAGCAATATTCTCCGATAAGCTTGTTTTCAGTAAGGTTTCTTTATCGGTCAATGTTGCACCGGGCATATTAATTTGCACCATTGGTAGATGCTTAATCCAGACGAATGTATCTTCCGGCTCTACTAAGCAAACTACGCGTAATTTTGGCTGATGCAGCAAAATAGATAAATCGTGGTGTAATATTTTCTTTGCCTCTGTAAGTAAAGAAAAATTGCGAATTAATAAACAAGCGTTATGTAGCCGGGTTTCTCGTATTGCGTCTGCCAGCAGGCCGGATATTAGGGTTGTGTTCTCTTCATCGGGCAGGAGGGCTAAATCAAGCGTTAAGGTATTAATGCCATGAGATGCCATAATATTGCTGACCGCTAATTCTCTGGCGCTGTCCTGTTTTCCTCTGAGTATGACTAATGGGCGTATTTCATCGGTGTCATTCAATAATATCTTTTCAAGAGAAGAATAAAGAGTTTTCGGATACCAATTATGTGAGGCTGGAATACGCCAGTTAGCACAAGTTATTAGGGGTGGTAAAAGTGTTCGTTGTCTCGATAAAAAATGCCAGATTGCGTTGTGGGTTAAAAATTGCGTTTGTAACCAGATAGATTCTTCGTGATTATTGAGCCGTAATAATTGGTTACTGATTAACGGTGTTTGCGGAAAAAAGCTGTTTTGCAGTAATTGCCGATCACTTTGACGTTGGCTAAATAATTCAATGGCTAAAGCGAAGCTGGGCCACTGTTTTTTACTGCTACCGTTTAGAGTAGCAAATAATGCATGATAACGGCCATCGAAATGGGGTAATAGACCTAATAATAAAACGTCACGTTCAAATTCAGTCAGTTCAAAACGTTCGACTAATAATGATAATGCATCAAGAGCAGGGCTTGCTTCGATTTCTGGATGGAGAATAGGATTATTCGTTTTAGCCAGCCAGTGAGGTATACCTTGCGGTGATATTAAACACTGTTCTATTTCCTCTTCGGTTAGTAAAAAACTTTCTGGTAATGCATCGTACTGATCTCCCTTTTGATAATAGTATTGCTGTAATAGCAGATCGATACGTTCCAAATGGGGATAAATCCAGCGTAATTCAGCCACGTTACAGGGGTTATTTGTTAGTAGGTAGTCCATATAAACCTTCTAAATATTTTTCCAGTCAATCTTTAAAGGATGAGCTAACCAAGGAAGCTTGGCGATATTTAATGGCCAAGGCCAATCGGCTAATAGCACATCAAACGGCTGATGCTCTGGCGTGATTTTTATTTCCTGTTCATTTATCAACAATTCACCTGGTCGTTGTAAAAACAGTTGGCGAGCGTCATTACGGGTTAATTTTTTCCAGCCGGGAAGTTGGCTGATAACGGCGTCTAGCCATTGATTTATTATCAATTGTTTTTCTGGTTCAACAGGCGCTAATTCAATAGGTTCGTTAACCATTAATCCGCACAGAACGTTATTCAATATATTTAGTTCTGTCTGTATTTCTTCGTTTCCCCAAATCAGATAGTTAAGGAAATTAACCGCGCTAAATTGTGCTTGACGATGAATAAATATTTTATCATCAAGTAGGCCAAATTGATTAAATAATGCAGGCAGCATCGGCCATAAAACTAATATTCCAGCATTATTTATCTGATATAGAAGAGTTTGTTTAGGCAATAAAGCGTATTCAGAATGTGTTTTATTGATATTATGTAATTGGTTAGAATTATTTCCTGTAATATGCGAGTTATTCGATGTTGATAATATTTTCTGGTTTTCTGATATTACCTCCTGACTTGTTGAATATTTGTATCTATGAACATTTTTAATATCAACATGAGTTACGGATAATTTCTTGCTGGATTTATCTTTATCTGCATGGTCTGAAATAAAATGTTCAGGTAAATACTGCTCTTCCTGAATATTGATGCTGTCATGATTAGTAGCAATTAATTTTTTATCGAGTATATCTTTATCCGTATGATCTGAAAAATAATACTCAGGTAAATATTTATTTTCCTGAATGTTAAAGTTGTCATGATTAGTGACAATTAATTTTTCACTGAGTATATCTTTATTCATATGATTTGAAATGAAACGTTCTGATAAATATTGATATTCTTTATCAGATAGATGTTTTTTACTTAATCTTGCAACAGCAATAGTTTGCCAGATCTGTTTTAACCAACTATTTAATGGAATATTGTGAATGATAATTTGGCGAAATAACGTAATAATAGATGCTGCATTAAGTGTACCATTATCTAATTCAGTGGTGAGATGTGATAGCACTTTCACATCCAGTTTAGGTATCTCCTGTGTATGATTTAGCTGTATATATTGCAACGCATTGAGTATCAATTGTCCGGGGGAGACAGGCTCCCTCAAATATTGCGATATGTTTATCTTTTCGGATAGTCTGTAGTTAATCGCGCTTAATAAAGTGGGTTGCTTGGGCGCTAATAACCGTTGTAGACTTGGTTCAGATAAACAGCTTTTTGCTAAAAATAAAGTTAATTTATCTTCTATTCCCGCTAATTGATTAACTAATTGCCGGATATTGATGTCAATATTTTGATGATGAGTTTTAATCTCTATTGAACTCAATGCGGAATTCTTTTGATTTAAATAATGAATGAAATCTTCAACATTAATTGAATTGTTGACATATAATAAAGAAGGTTTGTTGGTTGTTTTTTGCAATTTTGATTCTGTTAAGGATGTTTTTTTCTCCTGATGATTAATTTGATATTGGCTTAATGCTTTATTTAGCGCAGTATTAAGCGTTACAGGGAATAGTGAATTGAAATTATGTAGATTTATTTCACCAAGATCCAGAGTTAATGTTTCTAAATAGATATCCTGATTAATGGGATGTTGAGTAAAGAATGCGTTAAATAACTTATTGATATCAGCTTGATTAAGCAGGGAGCCATGTAATACTTTTTTAGCCACCTGTTGATTATTAGCCTCAATAGTAATGATAATCCGGTTGAACAGATTTGGCTCCCAAGGCATATTAGTATCTCATGTTTAATTGATAAATGTAGTTAATATAAAGGGTTTTATATATGGAGTATATTATACTGATTAACGAGTCTATTTTTTCATTATAAATCTAGCATGAGCTGCATGTATTCTTGGATGATCTCCGGTACTTAAATATGTAAAACTTTCACTTATTTGGTTCCAACCTGAAACTAAGTTGAGATTAGATGATGTATTGTTTAGATCAGGTGTTCCATTATTCCCATCACACCATACCCATCCATTAGGTAAACCACCATCACTATAAAATGGCACAATTGTTCCTGGTGGGATAATTAGGTCTGAGAGTGCTGATACAATTGATTGTATATCAATGCTTACGCCATCACTGTCTACTTTAATCCCACTACCAGCCTTAGCTTTTACAGAGACGCCATTACTATCAACGTTAATACCATTACTGGCCTTAACATCCAATCCTCCCCCAACTTTTACCCCCCAACCAAGATTCACAGATATTCCCGTAGGATCAACGCTAATTGTGTTATCTTTGGATTTTACAGAGACACCATTCCAATCAGCGGTAATACCATTGCCGGCCTTAACATCTAATCCATCACCTATTTTTATTCCCCAACCAAGTCTTACGGATATCCCTGTAGGATCAACGTTAATTGTGTTGTCTTTGGCTTTTACAGAAACCCCATTCCCATCAACATTAATACCATTACTCGCTTTAATTTTTACACCGTTTTTACTTAAACTCAAACCACTGGTGCCACTTGATCCATGTGTATCACCTCCTTCTAGTTTTAAATAAATACCCGTATTGTCAGTGACTTGAATACCACCGTTATCCCAACATTTAACATCTACACCCTCGTTATCAACGGCAATAGCGCCATTAGCCTTAGCTTTTACAGAGACGCCACTACTATCAACATTAATGCCATTATTCGCCTTAATTTTTACACCGTCTGACCCCAGGCTCAATCCACTGACACCATTCCAACCATTACCGGAATTACCTCCTGCTAATTTTAAATAAAGACCAGAACCGTCAGTGACTGTAATACCACCTTTATCCCAACATGCAACAGCTATGCCGTTTGGATTAACGGAAATACCGCCGGTAGGATTAGTTTTTACCAATAGCCCAGAGTTATTATCCAGTTCTAGTCCTGAATTTGGATTATTAGTTTGATCCGGTGCTTTTCCCATTGCCCGGCGACCGATATCAGCAATATCAATTAGATCAGAATAGTCAGTTTGTAGGGGAATACTTCCCGCTTTAAAACGATTCTTTAATTCATCTGATGAAGGCCCTATTGATTCAGGATGGGTATTTTCTGTATTAGATTGCGCAGTAGACAGGTTATGTTCTTTTTCCATTTTAGTGACCTTATATATAATATTGAATTATTCTGTTTTAAATATCCTGTAAATATTGCTTGATCATAGGAGAGTAATCGGAGGATATTTTATTTAGATTGAATATTAGCTTGAATTTTTGGTACATATAATAACTGATTATCTTCTATTGCCTTTTCGTTCCATTCGGTTCCTGATCCCCCAATGACTTCTATTCGTTGCTGTTCGGTGGCGATTCTCATATTACCTGTACCGGTTGCTGCTGAAGGTAAACGCCCTAGCGTTAGCGTTTCTAAAATATTATAGGCTTCATCACCCAGAGGCGCGCCATTATTTTGCCAACGCTTATAAGTATTAGCAAAATTCTTGAATTGTTCCGGTGATAGCCAGTGGAAAATCATGGAAAGATGAGCTGGGAATTCAGCTAAGATCTCCGTTTTTACCCACGCCTCCAGTTTATAAGGATCGACCTTGTCATTCTCAATAAGCTGACGATTAATCACTACACTGACCATAAATGAAAATCGGTCAGCTAGGGCATATTTGTCATTGGAAAAGTACCAGTGGTAGCGCCACGCATCTTCTGGTTTTGGAAAATTATATTGTTGGCCTGATATTTTTTTAAGTAATATTCGGCCTTTAATGCGATCAAATTCCACGACTTGTGCTTTGAGTTCATAATAGGTTGGAGAATCACTATTAGCTAATATTGTTGTCGGTGGTCCATCGGGGGTAATAATATATTTCAGGGTGACTTCATCCTTTACTTCGATCATAGTAGGGAAGGGACTTTGGGGGCTGGAGGTGATCCAACGTTCATCTTCTGTTCCCGTTTGATATGTCTCACTGGCGTAAACCAGTTGATAATCCATATCTTCCATCCATACCGGGCTATTACACCAGCGTAAATTACCTTGTTCAAACGCGGTTTTCACGCGATCTAAATTACGCTCTAGATCAGTGCTATTACGGGTGTCGAGTGAGAAGGCGTCTCCTGTAATATCGGTGATCATTTGGCCCCGTAATGTGAATTTTCTGTCGCCCTCAATAATAATCAGATTAATTACTTGCCCGTGCAATAATTGGTCCGCTGCTCCTTTCTGGGTAATGATTAATTGATGATTTTTAGCATTGGGCTCACTTTTTATTTCTAGATTATCGGGCTTTTGCTCACTATCGAATTTTTTGTCAGGCTTTACCGGTAATAGCTGACGATGTTCAATCAGATAGAAAGGCAAATTAGCCAAGTTGGGGTTGTCTTTGAAACACTCGCCACCTAAGCCAATACGGGCGGCAATCCGTTTTTGCAGCGCTGACACTTTATCAATACGAATATTATTACGCTGGTAGGTCAATTCAGGTTGTTGAGCCAAATAACCGCGCTGAGTAGAGAGAAAATCCAATGAATCCAGAGTGAGTGGTCTGGCCGCGCGATGCGTGCCAAAATATTCCAATAAGTCATTCAGGATTGATAATTCTTTTGCATAATTTTGCGGATGGATACCGTCATCATTATTAATTTGGGAATCATTATTTAATTTTTCCATCAAATCAGATTTTATATTTTGATGGACTTGCTGATTAACTGTATTGGCTTTAAAAGGCCATTGGGTGCCATATACTGCATTTCCCCGTTGTTTAAAGGCTAACAGTTTCGGCAAAATAGCGAGTTCGGCGCAGCCATTAGCCAGCATCTGTTCAAAAGGCAACATAAATTGGTGCAAGTGTATTTGTTGTTGGGTCTCGGCGCAGGTTTGTAATCCATAGCAAGCGGGTAATTTATTGCTGATCGGATAATAGTCCAGGACTTTACGATGTTTGCCCCAGTTTAATAATTCAGGCTGTGTCTGAATTAATGGTGCAATAGTCATTTTGTTCTCTATGTCTTGTTTAGATACGGCAACTTTTACTCCACCTTTGGCGGTAATAATGAGCGGGCTTGCTGGCGAGGAAATTAAGCTTAAGGGATCACTGCCCCATAGCCTGGGATAATATCTTTGAGCGATGGTCCAGGACCAATTATCGTCTGCCAGCGGAGAAATGTTTTCATCGTGTTTGCCTAATGCCAATCGGGTAATACTTTGTACTCCGGGAATAGCCAATAAACGATTAGCCAGATGGCTGAGCTTTAATTCTGTCGCCGTGGTGTAATCTTTGGCCGCAGGTAGTTCAGGTATCCAGCCGTGATGTAAATAAGGTCCCGCGAATATTTCTTCATTGCTGTAGCCTAATTCTTTCATGGCTTGAGTGGTATAACGTAATGGTGTTGTCAGTACCGTCTGTGCGGTTGTTATATAGACTTTGGCGAAGATGTCAGCAATATCTCTCACATCATCATCCAGCTCAATATTAAGCTGTAAGAGGAAATCCGTGGGTTGTAGCCAGATAATTTTACTGACGGATTCCCCCAGATTACGGTTGTTTTTTAAGAAAGTCGCCAGACTTTGCTGCGCCAGTACCTTATCGGCCTCAGTTTCCCGGCTAGGGAGTAGATAAAGCCAGTAATTGCCTCTTAGTGTTAACTGTTGGCTATCTGGAGTTTTAATGAAACTGTATTCACGTTTTTCTTTGTTATACCAGTATTCATAGCGTTCGCTTGCAGGTTCACGAACTAGCTGTACATCGTTAAAGAAAAAATAACCTGTGCTTTTGTCGTTAATGTTATCGCTGCTATGCAAATCCAGTAAGGCGCGGCGATAATCTTCCGCAGTAATTGGGCCACAGGTCAGCATTTGTTGTGGACCGAATTCTTGTGGAAAAATGCCATCGTCCGGTGTCTGTTCTTGTTTTTCGGGGGTAAGCAGATCACGTAGGGGTAGCGAATGGCGATAGGCTAGATCAGATGCGCCGTAACAACCGGCTTCTAATAAAGTGATACCGGGATCATTTTCTGCTGTATTGCTCCAGAGTTGCCCAGACTGTTGTTCAATGACCGTCTTGGCTTGAGTGAGTAGGGCCTCAAAGGCGATGTCGTCTTTAACGATGGGAAACAGGGCATCTTGATTATCCATTGTCTGCTCCTTTATTAGCGGAACTCTTTTCTGACCAAACCAAAATCAGTACTTCATTATCAGCGGCTTCTACACTGTCACCGACGGCTCCTGCGGTTTGGGGCGATTTTTTCAATGTTAAGTTGGTGACCCGTTCCACTAGAGGTGACTGCTGAATGGTGGCTAATAACGGGTAGTAATCAATGCGGTTGCCGGTTGTGACGCCGATAGCGCTATCTTCTGCCCACGGCATATATTTTCGGCTGAGTTCCTGCTGTAACTGATGGCGGCCATAGTCGGGATTAACCCCCGTAGCAAACACCAGTTGATAGCTGATCAGCACGTTAACGTAGGTGGGGTTGTCGATTTTGAGGGTGGTCCAGGGGCTGCTGAGTTGGCTTATCCAGTCGGCCATTTCCGCCAGTCGGGCCGGATTCAGGATTGGGCGTAGCGCATCGTCGTTATCTTTGTAACGGCTGTTGGGGATCACAATCAGTTGTTGCGTTTCCGGAGCCGGGATTTTGGTTAATTCATTGGAGGAAGGGTATTTGACATCAAATATGCTGATAAAATTCTCTTTCAGTAGCGTAACAATATTATCCCAACTTAAAGCACGGTTACGATGGGACAACCGGGGCGGAATTCGCGTAAGAAAAGCGGATTCTGTTTCTTTCGGACGACCGTTCCAGGATGCCCAGGGTTGCTTCACACGGCTAATGGCGACGGACGCGCTGACGGTTTGCTTGATGCTATCGGCGGCTAATCCATCGATAAAGTGATCATTTTCAACAGTTTCTGGGTTGATTAATGTAGCGGTGGTGGCGTTATACAGTATGCCTTGCATTTTGGGGTAATTCTCAGGGGCGGTTTGTTGAGAGATCTCTGTTTTCAACCAGTATCGTCCTGACGGCATTAAGGTTGCCTGATTTGACGCGTCTTGTGGCAATAACGTACTCCATATCCCCCGGTCAAACAGGTTGTGAGTTTGATCGTGAACCAGTTGATTTAATGGCTGCCAGGTGTTTTGTTGATTCAGATAAGACCAAAATAGCGTAAGTTCTTGAACACCGACTAATTGCCAGTATAGGGATAAGGTTTGTCCCGGTGACACGTTAGTGAAGCCCAAATAGAGTGCGTCATTGGCGAATGAAGGCGTTTCAGCGTTCGCGTTTCCCCAACCAAAAGGAGTGAGAGGATAAACGGTATATTGCTCAGTTTTTACTTTAGCGCTGAATGCGATTTGCAACGCACTGATTTGTGGGGTGTAGGGTAAATTCTTACCGGTCGGATCTTGCCAGTATTGGGTGTGCATAAAATCTTGGTCAACCAATTCTATGCGCACTGATGCAGGCCAGTCATTAGGTGATGGACTATCAGACACAGAGTAGTCCATTGTCGGTAAGGTAAAACTCAGGCTTTGTCCTTGTGGTACATCGGTTCCGCCAAATAATGATGGGGTTCCAGTGAGCTTCTTTCTTTCCTGAGGCGTGACTAAATAGCCCTGGACTTTAAACGCGCTATTATCCGGTTCAGGGGTGTACCCTTTATACCACGCTTTAAAACTCTTTGTGGGCAAGCCAACCCATTGCGGAATCAGGGTAAGCGTCGCGTTTTCAGAACCATACCATTCAGGGGCAACCAGATTAAAACCGGAACCCAACAGTGGATATTGACCAAAAGGGAAACTGGTTTTATCTGTTTGTTCAGTTCCGCCATCAGAGGCATAGTGCACACTGCGGTTGCCGTTGATATTGATTTCAATACCGGTAATTTTGGGCAGTATGGGTTGCTGAGCAGTGCCTAATTTTAATACCGGTACGTCGAATGTCATGCCATCAAGGTTATCTGGCGGGTTGATAGGATCAGCCGTAGATGATAATCCAAGTTCAATGTTCTTTTTGTCGATAAGTTTTACCGACAACGATAACCAGTGATCTTCTGCACTTATTTTGGCGGTGAGATGTTCAGCTTGACCTTCCCAATCGTTTTCCAGCGTCAAGGTGATATGGCGTTCTCCGGCGGACATAGCAAATAAAGATGAGGTAATCAGATATCCGGATAGAACCGACACATCATTAGCTGTTGGGCTAAAAAGTCGGATACCATTTTCAGGTAATGCAATGTTATCCGAAAGATTAAAAGGTATTGCCGATTGCCGGCCATTGTTGCCATCTTTCCGATACCAACGCAGGTCGGTCAGCGCCCCTTGATTCGCCAATAAATCCGCGTCTGACGCATACTGTAACGAATTGCCGGCGCTATCTTGCCCGGCATCAAACAGGGTGCCTTGTGCTACCAGAAATTCCGCGTTATCTGTATTCAGGGTAACGCTGATAGCAACGCTATCAGCCTGGGCATTTCTGGGGTTCAGTCCCAGTAATTCTCGATAATAAAGATCACGGTGTCGTGCCGGGAAGGTGTTTAATAAGCGTTTGGTTGTTTCTAATAGTTTTAAAAAAGCCAATATAAAAGCTTGATGTGGCGGTAAAAGGCCATTGGCTTGATTAACTTGTTGGTAAATACTAGCTAATTGCTGAGGACTATTTTTCTGAATAAAGTAAAAACTGTCCCAGAACTGTTTTTTATCTTGATCGAAAGGGATGATTGCGGCGTATTTTTTAAGCCAGTTTAACATATCCAGCGTGCTTCTTTCATCAAGTTTAAAAGCAGTATTTGGCACGATAGCGGAGAGTTTACTATCTAACTCGGCCTGTCCCATATTTACACCACCTATTATTTGAATATATCCCTGATCAATTCTCAGGAGATCATAGTTATTTAGAAATAAGGTTGAAGGGGGGATTTATCCGGCACTGACGATATATTGGCTGGCAATAAAGCGACCTTTTCCCATATTCGGCGTTGTCACATCCGGGCCACTCGATGGATTATTCGCCGGTTGTGTCGGGGTGAAACGGGCGGTAAATTGCTGCCCGACCACGATCACCGTGGCGGTGCTGCGACAAAAGTTTGCCTGCTGGCTGGTATCCAATTGAGCAATGGTGATCATCCCCATGCCGGGTATCGGGTGGCTAGGGGTAATATATTGCGCCTGAAACTGGACCTTTTTTTCGTCACCCACAATGGCGATCTTTTTGCCTTGGATCTGGGCGTGCCCGCTGCCTCTAATGGTTGCCGGTCCCAGCAGGGTGACTTGCCGGTTGCCGAATAGCGGTTCAAATAGCAGATTGTCACCATCCACCACGAGTTGTTTACTCATAGGTTCACCCACACCTGGCCTTCGCTGACTTCAAGGATGCCATCAATTTGTTGGTTGATTTCGCTGCCTCTCAGGGAGTAAGTCACTTGAACATGGAGGGTATTTGGCAAGTCCGTTCTCTGATTGACCTGAATCACCGTGATTTCCGCGCGCGGTTCATAACGCAGTACGCGTTCTTCAATTCGAGTTTGGATTTCTGCTATCAGTGCATCATTGATATTGGCAAACAGATAATCATTCAGGCCACAACCGTAATCTTCACGCATAATTCTTTCGCCGGGTTCAGTGAGAAAGAGAATTTTCATGCTTTGGCGAACATTTTCCGCACCGGCTGCCATTTGGACACCGGTGGGTATTTCTGACTGTATATTCTCTTGGATAAAAAACTGTGGCGGAAAAGCCCAACCCCGGCCATAAATATCGGCTAATATGTTGTCTGTCATTTTGCTGTCCTATTATTGTGTTAAGTTAATTTTCGCACCTTTAATATCGACGCCGGACTTTCCAGTGGCTGACAAGGATTTTTCCGCCTGTAGGTTAATTTCCTGGGCTTTGGTGATCAGATTTTTCGCTGAATCTAGCGTGATATCTTTATCCTGTTGCAGTGATAATGAATGTTTTCCGCTATTAAGGGCGGCAATTTTATCTTGATGATTGAACACTAATGCTTGTTGATTATCCCCTTGTTTAATGACTAGGGTTTTTATTGGATTTTTTTCACTGGGTGCTATTGGTGCTTTATTTTTCGGGTTGTGCATAGCGCCTAATATCACCGGGAAGCGGGGATCGCATTCAAAGAAGCCGATAATCACCTCATCCCCCGGTTCCGGGTAGAAACAGAACCCGCTTTCATGACTGGCATAAGGTTTACCCAGTCGGGCAAAAAGTACGCTGTTGGTTAAGTTTAACGCCGGTATTCTGACCGGAATTCGGTCCAGTGACTGCTTGTCCTGTTGGTATTTTTCCACAATCCCTACATGCAGCTCTTTAACTTGCGGGATCGCCGGTTCTGCCTCCGGCAACAGGCCCAGAGTTAGCCGGGTGCGCCAGCCTTGCCGCTGATTGATGGTCTGACTGACGCCGGTGATAACACCTTTACCATCCATTCCTTGGCCAAAGCCGCTTAACGCCAGAACATCCCCCGGTTGATAGCGGCTATTCCCTGCGACTTCAACATTGCCGGAGACGTTATCACTTCGCAGGTTATTCAGGATGCCTTGCGCAAGGTATTTGGCTTGTTCATTATCTTGCGGATAGCTAAAAACCCATTGCCATGTCTGATCGGATAAGGTTGCCAAACTGTCTGGCGCGAGTTGACCACTGCCAAACCCGCTGTTTTTTGCCTGAGTGGCCTGAGACAGTTTTTGTTGTGCGATATCCCAGGATTGTACGCTCACCGTTTTGGGGCTGTGCCGGTTATCCCATTGCAGATCTGCCTCAAACAGCACAATGTCTTGATCACCGGCACGTTGTTTAATTGTGTGCACGGTCGATTGATTCAGTGATTCTGGCGTCACCAGCGTGACCGTCTCGTTACCGGGTAATAACCAGATATTGGTGGCGATCAGCCGGTTTTTTAAGAATTTCCAGTCATGGCAGCGAAACTGGACCATTTGCTCATGTTCAGTTTTAAGCTGAGGCGCCTGTTTTATCGTGACAGGTATACCTGCTTGACTGAATAGTTTTCTGATAATGGCTTCATCACTTTGTTGACTGAATAACTGTGAATGGAAATTGTCAGTGAGTTTTTGCAGTGGATGTTTCGCCGTTAGGGTAACCAGACTGTCCTGACCTTTGAACTTAAGCGCTTGCCGAACAATGATCCCTTTAAACAACACGGTTTTTTGCAGTCTCACGATCAGTTCTTGATTGGGCCGACAGCTTGTGAGTTCAGCTTGAGCTTTAGCGGCAAAAATCGCGTTGGCGTCACCGGCTACGCTAAGCGTGATATTGGCTGTGGGGATACCGTTGATTGGGTGGTTTACGGTCAGACTCATCACAGAAAACTGGCTGAGGGTTTTCCCCGCTATTTTAACGTCTATCGCCGGTATCTTCATGCATCCCCCTGTGCCTGTAGCGTTTGCCCCGGGGTGAAATCATCAAGATTATCCAGATTGTTTTGCCAAGCGAGGGTGAGGTAATCAATGCCGCCTGCCAGAGAAGCCCCGGCGCCTAAGGCGATTAACGGCAGAGAGAGCATATCGGTCACGCTGACTGCGGTGATCGGCGGTGATTTTAACTGCTGTTCAGTGGCTTGAATAACAAAGCTTTCGTCCGCAATCAGCGATAACGTGGCGCTGGCTCGCAGTGGCGTAGCGTCCCGGTCAAATAGGGTGTAATTGAGGGTGAGATCACTAGCCCGGCAGGCGAAATAACCTTTGTTTTCCCAACGCATTTTGCCCCATTTGATTTTGAGGAAGTGGGGCACGTTGGTGCTGGCATCCACCGTACACAAAGCTTTCAAGGTTGCTAGTTGGGTTTCTACCGGGATGTTGTTGCCCGGCATGGTCGCGTCAAATAGCAGAACTAACGTCAAACCGGCGGGTTGTGATAGCACATATCGGCTGCTTTGGCTGGCATTGTTAACGCTTTCATCCTGTTGGTAGTGGGTTTGATAATCGAGCTGGATCCCATCAGGGTTATACATTGCCTGTAAGCTGCCTACGGAGATTTTCCCTTCCCGGTCTTTAAAGGCGGTCAGGGTGAGTTTGGACAGGCTGCGTTCAATTAAGCTCATAATAGCCTCCTGTTTCACGCAACGCCTCTAACACTTCCCGTTTGATAATCTCGATCAGACGGGCGTTATCTAGCGTCTCTTGGGCTAATGTCTGTGATGTGATGGGATTACTCTCGGAATCAGTCACTTTAGCTCGAATAATCAGCTCCTTAATTTCGACGGTCATACTTTTACTCCTAACCAGCGCATATCTTGATAACGCAACTCCAGTGAATTCACCAAAACGGTATTGCTATTGGCGTCAAAGTCGCCGGTGGACCAGCGTACCGGTAGTGCGTTGCTTAATGTCCAACTTGCCACGGGTAACGAATTTTCATTCAGTAACATAATCACGACATCGGCATAGACCGCTTTTTCGCCACGCAGGACACGATCAAACACCAGCGTGAGGGGTGTCACCGTCATCACGCCACGCTCCAACATCAGACTGCCATGTTGGATTTTTTCGGCCAGCCAGGTATTTCTGGCGTTTTCCCCGCCTTGGCTGTGTTGGCTAGTTTGTAACTCACGGCTCAGGCCCGATATCCGTTGAAAGGCGATATCCAGTGGACTGGGAATGTTGTTAAAAAGAAAACTGGCGATAAAACGGTGTGACACTGCCGGGGTGTAGAGGTTGTTCATATGTTGCCTCTGTTTCACTTAGCGGGTGGTACCGGTACGGGTATCGAATGTCAGGCTTAACTCAATAAATTCGGCTGGAATTAAGACCGCGAGGCTGATTTTTATGATCATTTTTCCGGCCCGTATATCGGCTTCATTCATTGATTCACCAACACCGAGCAACACCTTGAAAGCTTGATCTTCTTGGGTTCCTCGTAGCCCGCCGTTTAACCATAACTGGCGTAACCAGTTATAGGTTTGCCCTTTAAACTTCATCCAGGTGATGGCGTTATTGGGTTCAAAGACGA
This sequence comes from Photorhabdus sp. RM322S, assembly GCF_042879395.1. Lineage (NCBI taxonomy): Bacteria > Pseudomonadati > Pseudomonadota > Gammaproteobacteria > Enterobacterales > Morganellaceae > Photorhabdus > Photorhabdus sp. RM322S. The sequence continues at coordinate 33,153 of NZ_JBHFKW010000032.1, read as the reverse complement.
AGGCCCGGCCTAGTTGAGTCATATGGGCTTCGATATAAGAAATCAGACGACGGATCTGGATATAACGCCAGAGGGAACCGGGGGTATTGTCCAAGGTTCGGCATCCCCAGATCCTAATGCCTTTGCCGGGAAAGCTGCGGACCAGATTCAGCGAGGTGCCATCTGGGTTAAAGAGTGCATTCGCTTCAATATAAGAGTGTACCGGGCTAATGACTTTGGCTAAGGCAATGTTGGCCGGAGCGGTCCATACGCCTTGTTGGTTATCGTTACGCTGGATGACGGCAGCTACTGCGGCGGTCGGTGAAAGTACGATAGGGTTTTGCGTATTATCCTGATAGGCGCTTTTTAGCCGCGGCCAGTATACGGCGCCCCATTGTTGATCAGCGGAAGAAAACCGTTTTAAACACTCAGCAGCTAATGTGGGATTGTCTGGGGCATCCAATAATCCCATGATACCGCGTCGGCTCTTGCAAAGATTGAGCACCGATTGCCAAAATTGTAACCAAAGATCTCTTTGAATATAGGAAATATCTGTCTGATTAAAGCGGATAACATCTGGGGTGATAATCAGGGTAATGTCGTTCTCTGCGGCAATCGTTTGAGTCAGCCACTCTTGTTGTAGTGCAGTGATCAATGACGGAAAATCGCTTAATTGTTTATCAGTACCCAGTGACAGCACATAAGCTTGTTGACCGCCGTTTTCAAAGAAATGGCGCACGGCATAGTACATTAACCCTGTTTTTTTAAACGACAGGGTAAAATCGGCTAAGCTATTTAGTTTGATGGTGGTTTTATCACTGACATGGCTATTTTCAGCAGGTTGGGTATAACCAATAAAAACCGGTATACCGATAAACGAGTCATCCTGTTTTGGGGATATCAGATTTTCTGTGACGGTGACGCTCGGCCGTGTTATCTCCATTATCGTCTCCTTAACGACTGAATAGACGCGGTGTTTAACCGCGTCTCAGTACGATTACTGTGCTACATTTTGTGAAAACTGAAGGATAATAAATTCAGCCGGACGTACCGCAGCCATGCCCACTTTGACAATCATTTTCCCTTGTTTAATGTCGTCGTCAGACATGGTGATGCCTTTACCAATCTGAACAAAATAGGCTTCTTGGGGTTTATTGCCTGCTAATGCCCCTTGTTGCCATAAGGAATAGAGATAGTTGTCAATGGCTGACTTCACTCGTTCCCAGGTGGGTTGGCTGTTGGATTCAAAGACGACGGATTGCATAGCTTGTTTGATATCTCGCTCTGCGCTATTAAAGAGACGCCGTACCGGAATGTAACGCCAGTTGTCATCATTTTGCAGAGTACGTGCGCCCCACACCACAAATCCCCGATGGTTGAAGTAGCGGATGGCATTGATGCCCTGTTGATTCATGGTGCCTTGTTCATCGTCATTGAGTCGTTCAGTGACATCACCAATTCCGCTTAGCACGACATTCGCCGGGGCTTTCCAGACACCACGGCTGGCGTCCGTGGCGCAGTAGACTCCCGCCATCACTGCACTGGCAGGAATAGTGTTGCCGTTGGCGGTTATTTTGTCTTGTATTGCTTTAACAACTTGTTGGTAGACAGCGAGGTTTTTCTGTTTGAGTTGCGCCAGATTTGTGATTGCATCGGGTTTTGTTTCTGCATCTTCATAACCTGAAACTGCGATCAGGCTATCTTCCACTGGAATAAGTTGTGAGACTTTCACCGCCGGATAGTAAGTTGCGGTTTGCGATTGCACATTAACGCCAGGTATGCTGGTTTTAGTTTGACTGTCAGCGATCAGGAAATACCCGGCATTCAATAATGCGGGTGTTAAGCTGCCGTATATTGCACTCTGGTAAGAAGAATCCTGTTCAGGGCAGACGATTAAGGTAATCTCCAGAGCTTGCTCAATTAACTCGGGGATTAATGCCAAAGTGGCAGTCTCTTGGGGATTAGCAACCGGCAGGATATAACAAGGTCCACCGCCATTTTGAAAATAAAGTTTTACCGCATCACTACTTGTTGTGTAAGTACCGACAGTGACAGCGTAAGTGTAACTGGAGCCTGTATCACCCGCGTTAACAGCGATATTGGTAGTGGCAACAACCGCTGTATCGTTTTCAACGTTCCCGGAAGGAGGAGAGGGAGGCGGTGGTGTTGGTTTTGTCGATGTGATGGCGATTGACGTAATACAACCGACATTAAATAGATTCATAAAATCCAGCCAGCTACTCACACGTATCGCTTTTAGGGTTGCACGGGTTTCTTTAGGCTGGAAGCGGCCAATAAAAACAGGTATTGCGGTGTTCCCGTGGCTGATAGAGAGCGATAATGACGCATCTTCTTCAATATAGACGCCGGGATAGGTCGGTGTTGTTGGCATGCTGCCTCCCATTATTGAGCGATATTCTGCGTGAACTGCAAGATAATGAATTCGGCTGGACGGACAGCGGCCATACCGATTTTGACGATCATTTTGCCTTGCTTGATATCGTCATCAGTCATGGTGACGCCTTTACCGATTTGAACAAAATAAGCCTGATCGGCCTTGTCGCCCATCAATCCGCCTTGCTGCCAGAGGGAATGGAGATAGTTATCAATGGCCCGGCGTACAGCTTCCCAGGTGGGTTGGCTGTTAGGCTCAAACATCGCGAAACTCATGGCATTTTTAATGTCCCGTTCCGCGCTGTTAAACAGGCGGCGAACCGGGATATAACGCCAGTTATCGCTGTCCTCAAGGGTTCTGGCTCCCCAGACCAACGTACCGCTCTTAGGAAAGGTACGGATCATATTCAGTGCCTTACCTTGGTTATATTTCCCTTGCAGGTCGTTGGTCATCGGATATTTAGGTTGTAATCCGCCCTGAACAGGGACATTGGCGGGAGCTTGCCAGACGCCCCGGCTGTTATCGACACTGGCATAGATACCGGCCATGACTGCACTAGGTGGGATATCAACCAGGGCTCTCTTTTCTCCCCATTCGGCGGTCAGCCAGGGGTAGTAAACTGCGCCGTATTGAGTTGCTGAATAAGGCTTAAGGACATCATCTGGTGTTTGGGTTGAGCTTATTTGAGTTTTAGGGCCGTCAAAAATGGCGAATACTCCTTTGCCTAATTGACAAAGTGTTCCGACGGCGGTTGTGATCTCTTCTCCGGCGGCAACCAATAGCGTGACATCATCAAGTACCGGTACTTGCTTTTCTAAATCTTGCGTTTTGACGAGATAACCATATCCACCGCCGTTAATAAAATAGGCTCGCAGTGCGATATCCAGTTTATCGGAAGGATTAAATTGTCCACCTTTTAGTGTTAAATACTCCAGCCAGCTACTGACGCGAATATAGGGCTTACCTGATATTAATGAATTATTATTTGCGACGGCAAAAACAGGCACTGCCGTTGCACCGGAACGAACAGAGAGGGACGGTGAAGCGTCCTCTTCAATATAAACGCCGGGATAAGTTGGGGTTATTGGCATATTGCCTCCAAGTTATTGTGCGATATTTTGCGCAAACAGTAGGATGATGAATTCGGTCGTGATGAGCCATGCCAATATTGATCATCATGTGTTAGCGCATGGATAATTGGCTATGTCAGACGATTATCTTCTGCAATATAAACATCGGGATAGATTGTTATTGTGGATCTATTAAGGTGCTTGAATGGTAACCCGATCTGCGACCAGTGCGATTTCTTGAACGGCAATATCATTGCTGGTGGCATCAAAAGAGGGGGAGGTGAATGACGTTGGGAAAGCATTTGCCACATTCCAGGTCATTAAAATTTCGGTGCCGGCTTCATTGGTCAGGCTAATTGCAATATCTTTCTTTTCAACCTGATTAAGTTGAATAGAGTTAATCCAGTCAAAAAGTTTAGTGTCGCCAGGGAATACCCCTTTACGCAGGGTGATATTGATTGATTGACGTTGGCCCGGCATTTTGTAGTAATTACCGGTACCATCTTTATATTCGATAACTTCATGAGAAATATCTAGCCCGGAAACGTTGTTAAAGGGGATTTGTTCGTCACCAACTGAGACAACAAACCGATAAGTAGGAATGGGATAGTCAACAGCGATTTGTGCTGGAGTTGTAGCCATGGTTTCTTCCTTTATTATTTACATTTGAAATATAAGAAAAACGTCTATTATGTTGTTTTTCCTAGTACTTGACTATTGGGTATAGCTACCGCAATAACCTGGTTTATATCGGTTATTGTTCGTATTTAAAAAATTGTTCAATGATTATTTAAATCACCTTTGATAAAACAAAATAATTATAGAGAATGAATTCTCATGAGGAATATCAATTAATAATAATGGTAATTGTTAATTAATATGGTAGGTGTTAATTATTTCATATGTCAACATTTCCCTATTGTTTCTATAAACAGGGTGATAAATTACATGTGTGATATTTAATTTTTAATAATATTGTATGTTTAAGGAATGTTTTATTGTCATGGTGGAATGATTTTGCTGATAAACTAATAATCAGGGGAGAATTAATCACTTTGATGATTATTAATGGAATAGGTTAAAATGCTTATTGGAGTACAAGGGAATGAGATTTATTCTAGGGTAGAGAAAATAAAAGAGAGTGCGCCATAAATGGCGCAAAATTTGTTTGATCTGGCTTGATATTGTATTTTTATTGGCTACCCATTGTTTGGGTGTTATTGATACGAAAAAAATATTATACGAAATACGACATATAAAGACGGGTTAATCTCCTTTATTCCTTTGGACCAGGCATTTTATGCCAGATATTTGTGCCTTTCTTTTTGTATTCAGTAATACAATTCAGGGGAATCGGGGTAATAAATGTCAGCTCTTCTGTACGCGCGGGCATCATTGCGACGAATGCTGATTGTTGAAGAGTCTGATGGCTCATCAAAAATGCGGGATAATTAATTCCTCTTTTATCTTGTTTAATTTCCTGACCAATAGTTTCTCTACTCATCTCCTGCGGTCTTAGTCCAGGAATTTCCATCTTGTACAGGTAGGCAGCGTGTCCCCCATATCCACCACAATCGGTATTTATTCCTGTGGATACATAGTTCTGATTTGGACTCCTGACATGTCCTACCATATGCGCTGATGGTCCATCACTAATAAATGCATCCGTCAATGCATTCTTAATCTCGGTAACGTGTTTTTTTGACCATGGATAAAATCCACCTGCGGCTACGATTTTTTCAGGGTCCCGATTATCTCCTCTAAAAATAATGACATCTTTTTGATCTGTCAGTTCTAATTCATGTTTGCCAACGGGTAAAGTTGAAGATGTTATGTCATTAAAACTTGATGTTAATAATGTCTCAGAATCTACAGTGGAAGACGTTGATCGATTAGCTGCTGATGTTGAACTTTCCGCAGTTGTAATATCTGGAAGTTTTTTTCCCTGTAAAAATGCTGGCTTTGGTTTTGGCTTTGGTTTATTAGTAGTTACAGAAGAACTGCTTGATGAAGAGGGCATCGCAAATTGGGAAGAGGATTTTGGGGTGTCGGAGAATCCTTGTTCATTCAATGCCTTTATACGTTCACTTATTGTCAATGTACGCTCAGTAGGAGCCAAAATATCAGTTTGTGATGAGCTTTCTTTTTGCTTTTCATCTTTGTTAGATTCGTTTTCCATATTATCACCTATTAGTTTTGAGTAAGAAGTATATATAGGATAAATAATCATATTAAGAGTTTATGTTTAATTCAATAGCCTTGCCTCACAGCATAATTCTGTATGTTTTAATTTTTTCATTTAACTGTTTGTATTTTATGATGGAATCACAAGATAGATGATTTAATTAAAATTCATTTTCAGACTTGTCTTATTTTTTAATGAATGTTTTGTTGCAATAAAAACTGACTAATCAGAAAAATAATAAAATAGATGGATTTAAAAACTGAATTGTGATGGGGAATTAATTGGGAGTAGTGGGAGCTATATTTGATAATATATCTCCCGGTTTTTTTATAAAAGTCATGATACTCTGATCATATTTCACAAAATATTTACAGGGTCTTTGACATTTCACTTTATCTTGCTTGAAGAGATCAGGTAGAATTATATCGTCATATTGATTGAATATTTAATACTAAACTTCAACTTAATGTAATAACTTTTTTTACTTCCACTCTTTATATATAAATTATTAACATCTAAAATACTTGTTTCAAGCTTTCCATTTTTTATTATTCCAGATTTAAAATCTTGGGAGTTGCTATTAATGATATTTGCCAGATAAATCCCCATCATATCTAAATTTGGAACCTTGGTAGCCAATAAGCGGGATCCTTCTGAATCATTGATTTCTAAAATAACATTGCCATCTGATCGCTCTCCTCCTTTAAAATATAAATATTGTCCTGTCTCTATTTCACTAAAATCAAGCAAGTTATTACTATATAGATTGAAGCTGGATAGAAAATAATTATCTGGCACAATTTGTTTTTGCATTAATTCAGGGCTATCTTCTTCTTTTCCTGGTAAGAAGATGTCATAGTTTTCTTTTTTTAAATAATCATCGAAAGTAATAATCTTATCATCTGTTGTCACCCCGCCAATCACATATTCGCTATAACTTATCGTGTTATGACTATTTTTAAATAACATCGATGTTAAAAGATATTTTATATCTCGCGGCTTATTAAGATATTCATTGCTATTAATAGTGGAAGTCTCTCGTTGAGTTCTGCTTGAACTTGCAGATTTAGATTGTGGCAGTGTTTTCAACGTTTTATTTTCCCAATACTGTTCATGTTTATTTCTATAGCCACGAGTTACTGCATAAGAGCGAGTTGTACTTCTGGGTTTGCCATTATCCCAAATTTCTCTGCACGCTAATACATGAATATTTTCATAATTTTTCTCCTTAATGAATTCAATAAGATCCTTAATACTGACTTTTTTATCAATAGGAACATTCGGATTAATGCTTATTAAGTCAACAGCCGGCGTTCCATCATTTACTTTTATTATTGTTTTTCTGTTTTCTATTAATGCCAAAACATATTCTTTTTCTTTATCTTTTTCATACCATGAAAATTGATATTCTGCGACTTTGGGTACTGAGTTATTTTTTAATTTTGAAGCGCTAATACCTGTTGCATTTTCTGCTGTTAAATATGTATGTTTTTCTATAATATTGCCAATGTTTTTTAACTGTTCAAATTTCTTTTCAGTAAATAGCGATTTTAATAAGTCATAGTCTTTATATCTGTTAGGGAAGGCCGCCCAGAATTTTTCATAATTTCCACCAACCGCTGAATGAGGATTTAACTTATTAAACTCATTAACAAATCGCTCAATAAGTGGATCATCTAATCGGTATTCATCTGGTGCCCAAAACATAAGATTTTTACTTTTTGGAAATATAATTGGCCTTGCTGAATTTTCACGGCCACCATGAGCGGAGAAAATGGCGGTTTTACTGGTAGCAGGCGTACCATCTTTATTCCATGCCGTATAGACATTAAATTTAGAGTTAGATTCGTCAACCCCCACCGCATAGTTTGAATCACTGTTATCCAATATTTTAAATTTACCAACTTCTCCTTTATCCCTTGGCAGAAAAAAGGCATCCTGGCGAGCATCCCCTGTCGGTGATTTAACGAAAGTTTTAGGTTTATTGGCATTTTCGGTCAAAATCTTTTCCGATGAGCTTGTTAATGCTTTAAATCTTTTATGCTTATTAATATAGGCCAGAGAATAGGCTGCTCTGGCTGTTCTGCCATTCCCATCACCAAAAGGATGAATTTCAATTAAAGTTGAATAGATTAGGAAAGGATCAACGCCATTAACGCTTTTTGTCCTGGTTAGATAATAAGGAAGAATAGTTTTGGATGATTCTATATGTGGAAATATTTGATCACCAAAACCACGATAATGCCTTAAATTAGCATCTGGTTTTAAGCGATATAGTTCATCATGTAATTGTGTTAATACATTAAAGTCACTGATATCTTTGTCAATATATTTTGATAGCAAACTCGTGACATGTTTTGCATTATTAGCATTTGATGTACTTTTACTGACAATCCAATTTGCGGCTTTATTTAAATGACTGCTTCCTGAAATATTCTCAACATTAATAATTTTTCCTGTTTGATCTGAGAATGTTAATTTCTCATCCAGGAAATTTGATATATCATTAATTCGTTTTCTGTCATTTTTTAAAGAATAACTTCTTGCTGTTATTTCATCTTCGAGTTTCCTGAATGACATTTTATTGATTGGATTCCCTTCATAATCTAATGTGATTGAATCCTTTATCATTTTGTTGAGTTTTTCCCACCCAACAACTTCAGCTAATTCTTTAGCTTCTTGAGTTTTCATCAGGTATGATTGTAAAACCTCGGTCTTTTTCTCGGTATTAAATCTTGACCAATACTTTCGATCAAGAAACCATTTATATCTCTTTCGAATATTCTCTAGTTGCCATGGATTAGAGCCTGAGCCAGGAATTTTCTTGACATTCTCTTTTGCTAGCTGATAATTTTCTCTGTAATTAATATTTGTTTTTTTAATATTAAATTTATCAGTAATATATCCACCGTTATTATTAATTACCTTTGCACCTTTAGTCATTCTCCCTCGGGTTGTCTGATTACCGAAAATGGCATGAAAAGCGGATGAAACCGTAAAATTAACCCAAGCTTCTTGTTGTAATGCGTGGCTTTCTTCATTCGTGTTCGCAATCGCTGATTGAATGAGCGGTATGACGGTATTGGCCGTAATGGTGACTAAATAACCTTTAATTGGGCTGACAGGGAGAATCATTGAGACAGCATCAAGAACTTGTCTGAGTATATTAAGATAATAATCAGCCATAATTTCACTTTCTGTATAACTTATCTCATCCATATGTTCTATATATTTATTAAGAAACTCGTCTACGGTTGTCCCTGTAGAGTCAGGCAGTTTATTAATTCCTTCATTGATATAATATTTCACATCTTCATTATTTCTAAATTTATTGATATATCTTTCATAATCACCGTTAACATCCTGCAATTTGATTAAAATATTTTCAACGTTGCTGTTTAATAAATACTGTATGTCTTTCCCACTATATTCAATTTTATTGAACTCCTTGTGATTAATATTTCTAATGAGGTCATAAACCGTGAAATATTTAGTGATGGGTTTGGGGTGATTTTTACATACATCAAAATGTCTATTAATTTTAGGCTTGCATTTATCCAGTCTTCTCTTTGAAATAATAACAGTAACTTGTTGTTCTAAATTAACACGGCTAACAGAGATTTCTTCAACTCTGGATTCAATATACTGATAAGGTGATAATATTTTTGATACCGTATCTTCTGCTTTTGCCAATCTCTTAAGCCTTGTAATAACGTTCTGATTAAACTCACTGACTTTATTAATTAAACTATTATTAAGCAGTTCTTGCTGCATTTCAGATGTGATCCCCTCAGGGAAAATAATTTTTTGTTTAACATAATCTGATATACTCCCCTTTAATAATCCCAGAATCGAAACGCCAATAATACTATCTTCAACTGCAAGTGAGGTTTCTATATCAATTTTAGAAGTAAGATTATGTTCTTGGCGCCATCCTTCAAAATAGTCAATTAGAACCAGGTTATTAAGTTCTTCATTATCAAAATGAGATTCATGATAACGATTTAATTCTTCTGCATATTTAGCCTTTAAATATTGTAACGAAGTGTATCCATAAAAATCATAATTATAAGGAATATGATTGGACATGACAGCGATAGAAGTGGCATCAGGTTCAAATTGCTGATTTTTATTAAAATAGATCATTTCTTCATATTTACTTTCTAATTCAAATATTGAATAAGTGTGTTGATGAATATCTGCATGATGAAATGCTCTGAAATAGCTTGCATAAGGTTCTTGTTCAACCCTTAATCTATTATAAATAAAGTTTTTACCGTTGTATATTTCATAAGCTTTTGTAAAATCTTCTTCAGAGAAAATCGCGATAGGAATATCAGAATGGTAGCCGCTATAAATTGGTTCACTGATTTGATAGTTAAATTTCATGCTATTAATTCCTTTTCTGTTTATTTTATTATTAGATGATGATAAATTCTATTTGGTATTTTTTAGTAATAAAATAGTTATTAGTTTATCTTATCGTATTATTTTCAATTAAATTGGTTGATATGGTTTTTTGTTTTTATTTGGATTTTTATAATATAATTAACCCTTGTTATTCTCTGATGAAAGTTTTAATACTTGTTTGTTAATGCTATTAATTCTAATTTCTATTTTATTTCTTGCCCTTGCTAATGTATCTAAGGTTAATTTTTCCCCCTTTATTTTAGAGGAAAATCCGGAAAGGCTCATTGCATTATCGCCATAGTTTCTACGCATAAATGTGACTGCATCAGCATGGCTTTCATTGAGAACTTCACGGATACTGTTGGTGAAATCTAATATATGTCTGGCTTTATCATCACTCAATCCGGCTAATGCTTTATGGTGCGATACGGCCAGTTCAGCCAGTTTATAGGCCGGAATTTTTGCTGGAGATATTTTGCTTGCAATTTGTGATGTGATTAAACCACCGGCAGTCACTTTTAGATTGTCTTTATTACCAAGTTTTTTCTTTATTGCTTTTAAGATAGGGTTTTTATCGTAATTATTGATATCGAATATCATATTTCTTGTTTTAGGATAAGGGTGTGCGATTTCCAATTTCTCATTTAATTTTTCAATCGCTGTATCATTAAGATAATTTAATCCTGTTCCGGCTAATGCGCCAATACCCATGCCAGCCAGAGTGCCAATACCCGGTGCGATAGCACTTCCTATGGCTCCGCCAATAGCGCCGCCGGCTATACTGCCACCTGTATTTAATAGGGTTTGTAATGCCGTCGTCCCTATATTTTTAGCCATATTATTTCCAGCAGATTCAGGGGAATCCATTGATTTTAAGGTCCAGTCTAATTGTTTTAAGTGACCTTTAACCACAACCATCCATTTGTAATATTCGGAAATGTTTTCTTTCCAAAATGTATATTCATTAGTTTGGTCTAAACTAACCGCACTATTTCCCCTCATGTGATTTAAATCTAATCCCAGACCTAATGATGTGCTGCCTATATGACTCTCATCATGTTCAGTCTGTATTGAAGGTTTTTTAACGCTATTCTCTAAATGTTGAGTATTTTCACTGTATTTTTTGTTTGGCATATTACCCTCTTTTTATTTATCCAAGGCAAGTCCATAAATTAAGTTATGATTGGCGTGTGAAATTTTCTCAGTACTACGATTTCAGGCCGATTATAACAACCGTTTTTTGAGTGAATTGATAACCTTAATGGTATTGCCTTTCTTGCCAGGAGAAACAATAGCATCCTCCGATAATACTTTGACGTTCACCTTGCCTTGATCATCCCTGGCCAGCAGCGCATAGCTGTAACCAGCCCTGATAGCCAGTTTTTCAGGCTTGATTTCGTCATAGTTAAAAACGCTGACATTTTCTGCTGTGTTATCAATCACCGCTCCCGGTTTTCCCATATAAGTAATAACACTCTGATCATATTTGGCAAAAATATTCACTAAATCGTTGTTTTGTTCACCAGCCGTAACCGGCTCGCTATCCGGTAAAAGGGCTTGATGGCTCTGATTGGTTGTGACAACACCTTGCCGTCCCGTTTTCCACTCATCATCACCCGGCTTTTGCCCCGTATGATAGGCAAAGAAATAGTTACCCTTCACGGCATACATCATGGTACAACCGCTCAATGCGCCGGACGTAATAATGACCGGATATTCAGGCTGTATATCCGCTAAATCAATTTTTATCCCTACGGTTCCCGATGCGCCATTGACCACATTTATACCGATAATATTGGGGTCCAACGTATTTTCGCCCCAATGCATGCCTATGGTTGCTGAACCTGATTCGGAAGAGGTGACCTGGTCGCCACTAAATCCGGCAATAACACCATGAAAAGGATTTTTATGATTGGAGTGGCTATCTTTCAGAGGCATCGCCTGTGCAAGCTTATGATTACTGTCATAGCGATGAGCGATGACCGGTATGTTAATGGGTGCATCTTCGCTGCCGACCAATAGCCCTTTATTTTTCAGCGGGGAAATATGTCCTTTGTTAAGCTCTCTATCCGCGAGAAGTTGTTTTAATCCTTTGGTTGGCCTGCTTTCATGGTCTTTCTTCACAGGCTGGAGGGTAAGAGGTTCATTTCCATCAGAAAAGTCTGATAATGGTGATATCCTGGCGGTATTTTTAGAACGTCGTCTGGACGTTGTCTGAGAATTAGCACGTTTGAACATGAATAAGTCCTATTAAGTTAATTAGTTAATCAAATACAGTTTTAACTGGTGATGACAATATTCCAGAATAACTATGGCAAGCTGAGAAATCATCACCGGCTTGTTTCGTTGTTACTCATTAAATAATAGTTTTAAATTACAATTAATTTATAAGATGTTGCTTCGGAAATAATAATGTTAGTACTGTTTATTTTAATAATAGCTTCTTGGCTATTTTGCCATTTTAGAAGGATATTTTTTATTTGTGATAAATAAGTTGATTGGGTAATGCCAGAAACATCAAGTTCAAGGAGCATGTTTTTATTTTCCTGATTTTCCTTGGTAAGTTTGGTTGTCAGATTGACTTTAGTCAGGGCAAGATGGATATCTTCGGTACCACCTAAATCGGCACACAATTTGTCTTTCAGAGCTTGATTTATTTGTGAACTGTCCAGATGGGGTTTTTGAATCACAGAAGCGGAGATTTTGCCGACTGGGATTACACTGTCTTCAATATTTTGCAGTTTCATTGGTACGGTAATGGAATACATTAAAGAGAGACGCGGGCGATTACCAAGAGCTTGCCAAAAATTACCCAGGCTGTTTAAATTTTCCTGTTGTGGAATAATCCGGGTGTAGGCTCCGGGAATGCCGGTTAATTGGCGATGATTAATTAATGCATTTAAAACCCGTGTCATCACTTGTGCGGCTTGATTATCGGGCTGACTATCCGGGCTGGAACTGTCGCTTGAGGGTTTACTGGCATCCCAATAAGTAATTAAATAGTTGCAATTGATATTTATCCACCCCGGTAATAATGTGCTGGTCATCGGGTTATAACGTCTTGGTTCCGCAGAGCGTAATTGTAAATCTTCATTGATATCATAAAGAAATACACTTACCGTCGGCTCCGATTGAATTGAATTAATTTCTGGCAGATCAAAACGGATATCAATTTTATTCCCATTAATATTTAAATACTGGGATAAAACATTATTTAATGCGTTATTAACCTCAATAATCGCATTGTCAGAAGCAATGATACTTGTCATATTGACTCCAATCTTATTCATTTTTTAAAAAACCAGTCGGCCCGTTTTGTTTAATTCAAGTGTCACGGCACGATCGATATGTTTATTTTCGATCAGTTCACTGTGATCATGCTTTGCTAACATGGATGCTAATAAAGCAATATTTCTGATATTAGCGCCGGTTAAATCAGCCCGTTTAGCCAGATGTTCAAGATCAAGTTGATCGGAGAGTTTAAGCTGCTCAGGCCAAATGATTTGCCACATTTTTTTACGTAATGCTTCATCAGGATAAGTGAAACGCGTAATAAAGGTGAAACGGCGGTTAAATGCACTGTCCAAATGACTGCGGTTATTAGTGGCTAAAATCACTAATCCCGGATAATTTTCCAGTCGTTGTAATAAGTAAGAAACTTCAATATTGGCGTGTCTGTCTTGTGCATCTTTAGTTTCACTGCGTTTGCCAAATAGAGCATCGGCTTCATCGAAAAACAACACTCCAGAATCTGCTTCGGCTAAATCGAAAATACGGGAGATATTTTTCTCCGTTTCACCAATATATTTATTCACCACCGTAGAGAGATCGACTTTAATTAGATCAACACCAAGATGCCCGGCAATCACTTCTGCGGCCATGGTTTTTCCGGTCCCGGATTCGCCGTAAAATAGAGCACTAACGCCGGTGCCATAACCGATTTTTTCCCGAAAGCCGGTAGCCAGAATTTGATCACGATAATGAATGGCGGCAATGATTTCTTTTAATTGTTGCGCTAATGCATCGGAAATCACCAAATCAGTAAAGCCGCGTTTGGGGGTTATTCGTTGAGCTAATTTACCGAAATTTTGTTGAGCGCGGAAACTTAATGCTTTACGCAGATCGGTTTCTTCTAATTGGCCTTCTGGTTTTCGTAGTATTTGATATTGGGATGCTTCTTCAATAATCAGTGGTAATGTTTCTGGTGTAAATGAAAAACGCTGACACAATTGAGTGACGTTCATTTTCTGGATTATATTATCCGGCAAGTTTGCTTCCAGCATCGTTTTTTTATCTGCCAGCGTAAGTGCTGGCATATCAATTTGCACCATTGGCAGGTGTTTAATCCAGACTAACTCATCTCCCGGTTCTACCAGACAAATTGTTTTTAATTTGGGTTGATTCAGTAAAGTGGATAATTCGCTATGCAATATTTTCTTTTTATCTGTGAGTAAAGAAAAATGACGGATTAATAAGCAAGCATCGTGTAGCCGGGCTTCCCGTACTGTGTCTGTTAGTAAGTTAGATATTGTGGTTTGGTTCTCTTCGTCAGGCAAGAGGGCCAAATCGAGTGTTAAGGTATTAATATGATGAGACGCCATAATATGACTAACTGCTATTTCTCTGGCGCTGTCCGGTTTTCCTCTGAGTATGACCAGTGGGTGAATATCGTCTGTTTCATTGAGTAATATGTTTTCAAGTGAATGATAAAGGGTTTGTGGATACCAACTCTCTGAGTCTGGCGTACTCCAATAAACACAGGTTGTTAGAGGAGGCAAAATAACCTGTTGTCCTGATAGAAAATGCCAGACAGCGCTGTGAGTTAAAAATTGCGTCTGTAACCAGATAGGTTCTTCGTGGTGATTGATGCGTAATAGTTGGTTACTGATTAACGGTGTTTGCGGCAACAAGCTGTTTTGCAGTAATTGCCGATCACTTTGGCGTTGGCTGAATAGTTCAATCGCTAAAGCAAAACTCGGCCACTGTTTTTTACTGTTACCGTTGAGAGAGGCAAATAGTGCATGATAACGGCTGTCAAAATGCGGCAATAAACCTAATAGCAAGGCATCCCGTTCAAATTCAGTGAGCTCAAAACGTTCGACCAATAATGACAAGGCATCCGGGACAGTAGTTTCCTTTGTTACTGGATGGCTAATAATATCATCGGGTTTAGTTAACCAATGGGGAATGCCCTGTGGTTTTGCCAGATGCTGTTCTAATTCATCTTCGGTAAGTAAAAAACTTTCCGGTAAGGAATCGTATCTGTCACTCTTTTGGTAATAATAATATTGTAGCCGCAGATCGATACGTTCCAAATGGGGATAAATCCAAGGTGATTTTGCCACTATATCGTGGTTATTTGTCAGCGGGTAATCCATATAAACCTTCTAAATATTTTGCCAGTCGATGCGTAAAGGGCGATCCAGCCAGAGAAGTTTGGCGATATTTAATGGCCACGGCCAATCAGCCAACAGCGCATCAAATGGCTGATGCTGGATGGTGATTTTGATTTCTTGCTCGTCTGCCAGTAATTCACCCGGTCGTTGTAAAAACAGTTGGCGGACATCATTACGGCTTAATTTTTTCCAGCCGGGAAGTTGGGCAATAACTGCATCCAGCCATTGATCTGCTATCAATTGTTTTTCCGGCTCGATAGGGAGTGATGTAATATTTTTATCGGCCATTAGCCCACACAGAACGTAATTCAGTGCTTTTCTTTCTGCTGGTCTCTCTTCGGTTCCCCAAATCAGGTAGTCAAGTAAATCAACGGCATTAAACTGAGCCTGACGATGAATAAATTTCTGTGTTTCAAGCAGGCCAAGTTGATTAAACAGCGCGGGTAGCATCGGCCACAGAATTAATATCCCGGCATTATTGATTTTGCTTGGAGATAATAAAATCTGTTCAGAATGTGGTTTGTTGATCGTTTGAAATGGGTTGTGGTTATCTCCTCTTATAACCGATGTATTATCCGATGTTGATAATGTTTGCCGATTTTCGGCGATTATCTTTTTATTTGTCGAATGTTGATATTGCTGAATATTTGAAATATCAACATGAGTCATGGTTGATTCTTTACCGGATGCATTTTCATCTATGTGGTTTGGCATAAAGCATGCCAATAGATATTGGTATTCTTCAACCGACAGGTGCTTTTTGCAAAGCTGTGAAACAGCAGCTGTTTGCCAGAGTTGTTTTAGCCAACTATTTAATGGCGTATTGTGGGTCATAGCTTGGCGAAATAATCTAATAACAGGCGCGGCATTAAGTACACCGTTATTGAGTTCAGTGGTAATACGCGAGATGACTTGCGCATCGGGTTTAAGCATTTCCTGTGCATTATGTCGTTGTATATATTCCAGTGCATTGAGTATCAGTTGTCCGGAGGAGGCAAGCTCCTCCTGATGTTGTGGTTTGTTTACTCTTTTGGATAATCTGCGGTTGATGGCGCTCAATAAAGCGGGTTGTCTGATAGCGGAAAGCCGTTGCAGGCCATGTTCAGATAAACAGCCTTTTGCTAATAATAATGCGGATTTGTTTTCTATCCGTATTAATTGATTTATTAATTGCTTAGTCTTTATGTCACTGTTTTTATTATTAGTTATTGCCTCCATTGTATTTTGTTGGGAATCTTTTTGATATAAAAAATGAATGAAATTTTCTGCATCAATGAAATTATTATCGCCAGATAAAGAAGGATTATGGGTGATTTTATTTTGCATTGGTGCATTTAGGTGAATTTCTTTCTTATGATTTATCTGGTATTGGCTTAGTGCTTTATTTAAAGCAGAATTCATCCGGATTGGAAACAATGAATTAAAATCATGCAAGCTTATTTCTCCAAGATCCAGAGTTAATGTTTCTAAATAGATACCCTGATGAATGGGATGTTGAATGAAAAATGTATTAAATAAGTTGTTTATATTGATTTGATTAAGCAGGGAGCCATGCAATACTTTTTTAGCTACCTGTTGATTATTAGCTTCAATAGTAATGGTAATCCGATTTAACAGATTTGGCTCCGAAGTCATGCTAATATTCTCTTTATGATTAATGGATGATTTGAATTTTTAATAAATATTATGTTTTCATAATGAAAGCAAGAATATAATAAGGGGGAATAATATTAGCGTTAGCATCAACAGCATGGGTGTGTTCTTCTCCATTCCCAGTGTCAGATGTGTGAAAATAATAGGATGTGGTGTCATATCCCGTTTCGACAAAAAGGTTTCTGCCTTTTCCCCAAATACTCTGAAAATCTTGAGTGCCAGGATTGTTATCAAGCTTTCTTTTATTATTCAAAGTAGAATTTCCATATATTGAACCTGAGTCACTAAAGTAACTCATTCCTCCTTTATGATTATGTTTTGGCATTTGACTCGAGGAAAGCTTTGTGCCTTTTATTGTGATGGTGAGTTTTTTATTCGTCGTACTTATTCTGAATTCTTTAGCATTAATACTACCTGAAGCTTTATCATTACTCTTTCCATTAATATCGGAGAGTTTGCCTCCTAGAATAAATCGATCGATTAAATTGGGTGTATTATTATTACCGTCGCACAGTGCCCAACCTGTAGGAACACTACTACCAGAAAACATCACAATCATTCCTTTTGGGAGTACTTTATTGGGATCAATACTGACGCCGCTTGAATTAACCGTGATACCGTTACCGGCTTTGACTGAAACACCATTACTATCAACGTTAATACCATTACTGGCCTTAACATCTAATCCATCACCTATTTTTATCCCCCAACCAAGTCTTACAGATATCCCTGTAGATTCGACGTTAATTGTTTTATCTTTGGATTTTACAGAGACACCATTAGTATCAACATTGATGCCATTATTGGCTTTGACTGCAACACCACTACTATTAACGGTGATACCGTTGGCAGCTTTGACAGCCACATTATCATTATTGACAGCAATGCCATTGCCTTGACCAACACATATTCCATTGGTTTTATTAACCAGACCGCTGCCAAGGTCTACGGATAAAATATCCTTTTCGAGTATTAATGGAGAAAAGTCCTGGCTGGCAAGCGTGCCCATTTTCAAATTGAGCGTACCGTTATCAGCCAGTTTTAATCCTTCTCCTGGTCCATTTTGTTGTGGTGCCAGGCCACAGGCTTTGCGACCGATATCAGCAATATTAATCAAGTCGGCATAATCGGTTTGTAGTGGAATACTGCCCTCTTTAAAACGCTTTTTTAAATCATCTGCTGATGGGGAACTTGATTTGAGATTAATATCTTCCAGATTGAGTTCTGCACTGTATAGATTATATTTTTTTACCATTTTTATCACCTTATATTATGTGTGCTATTATACTAAAATATATTTAAATAATAGAGGGTTTTTAAAGTATTATGATATGGGAATAAATGAGATATTTATTTTTAAAGTTTATTTCCATCATAAATAAAATGAAAGCCAAATTTTGTCCGTGTTTCTCCTTTAAGGTCTTTAGGGTCAGATAGGTAATTCAGTGATAAAACGAGGGGTTTTTCGGTATAGAATGATGCGCCGGAAAGATCCTGATTATCGCCTAATACAAATCCATAATAGAATGACCAGCTATTTCCTGCCGAGAGATCATATAAATTCATTGCTTTCCATGATAAGTTCAGCCCTACTTTTTTTCTTGCTTTAATATGCAATATCTCATCGGTAATAATACCATTTTTGTTTTTCTTAACTTTGACATAATAATCTGTCCATGCATTAGCTGATTCCAGTACTGCATATTCAGGTCCTATTTTATTATCATCGGTTAAGAAAACCAGTTTTCCTTTATTATCTACAGGTTGATACAGAAATTCTGAGACAACCGTGTATTTATCATTCTCTTTATTAAGGTCAATATCTACCCGTACTACCCTTTTAGTATAAGGCACATACAATAGCTGATTGGATTTTATGACTTCTTCGTGCCATTTATCTTCAGATTCACCAACCACCTCAATACGCTGCTGTTCGGTGGCAATTCGCATACTGCCAATACCTGTTGCGGCAGAAGGCAAACGTCCCAGGGTTAAGGTCTCTAATATATGGTATGCCTCATCCCCTAAAGGCGCGTCATTGTTTTGCCAGCGTTTATAGGTGCTGGCAAAATCTTCAAAATGTTCCTCTGAAAGCCAATGAATAATCATCGAAATATGAGCGGGGAATTCAGCTAGAATCTCCGTTTTCACCCAAGATTCCAATTTGTAAGGATCAACACGTTCATTCTCAATGAGTTGGCGGTCAATTACGACACTCACTATAAATGAAAAGCGATCAGCCGAAGCATATTCTTCGCTGGAGAAATACCAGCGATAACGCCAGGCTTCTGCTTCTAATGGGAAGATATTCAGTGAGTCGTTGTTGCGTCTAATTAATATTTTACCCTTAATGCGATCAAATTTAATGACGCGCGCTTTGAGTTCATATTCGGATCGAGGTGCAGTACGAACGGCTCGAGCTGATATTTTCTGGGATGGTCCAGAAGGTGTAATGACATATTTCAGGGTGATTTCGTCATTGACTTTGATCATTGCAGGGAAAGGGCTTTGAGCGCTGGAGGTAATCCAACGTTCATCTTCGTCAGCATTTTGATACGTCTCATTGGCATAAACCAGTTGATAATCCATATCTTCCAGCCACACCGGACTATTTTGCCAACGCAGCTTATCCTCATCAAATGCCTGTTGTATTCTGTGCAGATTGTGCTCCAGATCCGTGCTGTTTCGAATGCCAAGAGAGAATGTATCTCCTGTCACCTCGGTGATCATTTGGCCCCGTAACGGAAATTCTCGGTCATCTTCAATGATAATCAGGTTAATTACTTGGCCTTGCAATAACCGACCCGCTGAATTTTTCTGTGTGATCTTTAATTGATCATCTTCAATTTCCAGAGAATCGGGCTTTTGCTCTTTATCGAATGTTGTGTCGGGTTTTACCGGCAATAACTGGCGATGTTCAATCAAATAGAAAGGCAATTCAGCCAGATCGGGCGTTTCACTGAAACATTCTCCGCCCAGCCCTAGTCGGGCAGCAATCCGTTTTTGCAGTGCCGATACTTTATCAATACGAATATTATTACGTTGATAGGTGAGTTCAGGCTGTTGAGCCAGATAGCCGCGTTGGGTAGATAAAAAATCCTGTGGATCGAGTGTCAGGGGTCTGGCTGCCCGTTGAGTACCAAAATAGCCCAACAGATAATTTAGAATTGTCAGCTCTTTTGCATAGTTTGTATAATCTTGTTGTTGAATATCATCAATATAGATTTGTGAATCATGAGTTAGCCTGGTCATTAAATCAGGCATGATATTTTGATGAACGTTATGGCTGACGGTATTATCTTTAAAAGGCCATTGCACACCGTATACTACTTCTCCCCGTTGTTTAAAGGCCAATAGTTTCGGCAACAGAGCGAGTTCGGCGCAGCCGTTAGCCAGCATTTGTTCAAAAGGCAGCATAAATTGGTGCAACTGTATTTGCTGTTGGGTACTGGCGTAAGCTTGCAATCCATAGCAGGTGGGTAATTTATTGCTCACCGGGTAGTAATCCCGGATTTTACGATATTTACCCCAACCTAATAATTCAGGTTGTGTATCAATCAGGGGATTTGCAATTATTTTTTCTTCTATCTGTTGTTTAGAAACAATAACTTTAACCCCACCTTTGGCAGTAATGGTGAGCGGACTGGTTGGTGAGGTGATCAATTTTAGTGGATCGCTGCCCCAGAGTTTGGGGTAATATCCCTGAGCGATTTCCCAGGACCAATTATCGCCCGGTATTTGAGTAATGGTTTTATTGTGATTAGCTAATGCCAGCTGGGTAATACTTTGTATCCCTGGGATAGCTAATAATCGGTTAACCAGATGGCTTAAATTTAATACGGTAGCGCCGGTGTAATCTTTAGCCTGAGGTAATTCCGGTATCCAGCCGTGATGTAAATAAGGGCCGGAAAATATCTCTTCATTACTGTAACCCTGATCTTTCATGACCTGAGTGGTATAACGTACAGGCCTGGCGAGTACCATTTGTTCCGCTGTCATATAAACTTTGGCGAAGATGTCGGCAATATCTTTGACATCATCATTCAGTTCAATATCAATCTGTAAAGAGAGATCGGTGGGTTGCAACCAGATAATATGACTGATGGATTCTCCCAGATTACGGTTGTCTTTCAGAAAAGCCTCTAGCTTTTCCTGAGCTAACTTATTATTAGCTTGAGTTTCCCTGCTGGGAAGTAAATAAAGCCAGTAGTTTCCTCTCAGGGTTAATTCGCCATCTGAGCCTAAATCGTTAAAGGTATATTCACGTTTCTTTTTGTTATACCAATACTTATAGCGTTGATTGTCAGGTTCACGAACGAGTTGTACATCGTTAAAGAAAAAATAATCTTCACTGGTTTCACTCACGGTGTCGCTGCTATGTAAATCCAGCAAAGCCCGACGATAATCTGCCGCAGTGATGGGGCCACAAGTCAATATTTGTTGTGGACCGAACTCTTTAGGGAAAATACCGTCACCGGGCGTCTGTTCTTCTTTTTTAGGCGTAAGCAGATCTTTGAGTGGTAATGAGTGGCGGTAAGCCAGATCGGAGGCGCCATAACAATAAGCTTCTAATAAGGTGATACCGGGATCATTTTCACTGGTATTGCTCCAGTGTTGGCCGGATTGCTGCTCAATAACCGTTTTGGCCTGAGTGAGTAAAGCATCAAAGGTAATATCGTCTTTGACGATGGGAAACAGGGCATCCTGATTATTCATTGTTAACTCCTTGGCTTGAGGAACTCTTCTCTGACCAGACTAAAATTAGCACTTCATCATCGGCGGCCTCGATACTGTTACCTACGGTAGGTGTGGATGGGGCATCTTTACTTGCACTGATATTGTTCACCGGCGGGATAACTTTTTCCAAAGTTAAATCCACGACCCGTTCAACCAGAGGGGATTGTTGGATGGTGGCTAATAACGAGTAATAATCAATGTGATTACCTGTCGTTACGCCGATAGCGCTATTTTCTCCCCACGGCATATATTTTCGGCTAAGTTCTTGCTGTAGCTGATGATGACCATAGGCGGGGTTAATACCTGAGATAAATGCCACTTGGTAATTGACATTGACGTTAATGTATTTTGGATTATTGATCTTAATCGTTGTCCAGGGGCTGCTTAATTGGCTTACCCACTTGACCATTTCTGCCAGCCGGGCCGGGTTCAATTCTGGACGCAGTACATCATCGTTATCTTTGTAGCGACTGTCGGGGATCACAATCAGTTGCTGTTCTTCCGGTGCCGGGATTTTAGTTAACTCACTGGCAGAAGGGTATTTGACATCAAATAGGCTGACAAACTGCTCTTTTAGTAAGGTGACAATGTTTCCCCAGCTCAATACCCGGTTACGGTGAGATAACCGGGCCGGGATCCGCGTCAGGAAAGTTTGTGCTGTTTCTTTTGGGTGACCATCCCAAGATACCCAGGGTTGAGTCACACCACTGATGGCAACGGATGTGTTGACCGGCTGTTTAATGCTTTCTGCGGCTAATCCGTTGATAAAGTGATCCTGCTCAATGGTTTCTGCGTTGACTAACTTGGCGGTGGTAGCGTTATACAGTATGCCTTTAATCCGTGGGTAATCTTGGGCTTCAACCTTATTGGTTATCTCTGCTTTCAGCCAATACCGTCCTGTCGGCATTTGGGCGGCTTGATTTGATGCATCCTTTGGCAATAAGGTACGCCAGATCCCCCGGTCAAGCAGGTTACCGGTTTGGTCGTGGACCAGTTGATTGATTGGCTGCCAGATATTTTTCTGATTTAGATAAGACCAAGATAAATTGAGGGCTTTAACGCCTTCTGACTGCCAGTATAAAGATAAAGTTTGTCCCGGTAATACATGGGTAAAGCCTAAGTAGAATGTGTCATGGGTTAATGACGATATATCTGCTTCGCCCCAATTCAGGTGGTCAGATTGAACTTCGAGATCATGGGATGTTTCGCTAAAAAGTTGAATACCGTTTTTGGGGAATTCAATGTTATCTGAGTCGCTTAATAGTATTGCTGATTTCCAGACATTGCCAACTTTCCGATGCCAACGCAGATCGGTTAACTTTCCCTGATTCGCCAGTAAATCCGTATCAGATGCATATTGTAACGGATGACCTGCGTTGTCTTGCCCCGCATCAAACAGCGTTCCCTGGGTTATCAGAAATTCTGGGTTTTCCGTGTTCAGCGTAATTTCGATAGCAACTTTATCTGCTTGAGCTTTTTTGGGTTCCAATCCCAATAATTCCCGGTAATAAAGATCACGGTGCCGTGCCGGGAAGGTATTTAATAGTCGGTTGGTTGTTTCTAATAGCGTTAAAAAAGCCAAGACAAAAGCTTGATGTGCCGGTAAATATCCATCTGCTTGATTCATGTTTTGGTAAATATCCGCTAATTGTTGAGGATGATTTTCCTGAATAAAATAGAAATTGTCCCAGAACTGATTTTTATCTTGATCGAAAGGAATGTTTTCAGCGTAAGCTTTAAGCCAGTTTAAAATATCCAGTGTACTTCTTTCATCAAGTTTAAACGCAGTATCCGGCACAATAGCAGAGAGTTTATGATCTAACTCGGCTTGTCCCATATTTATACCACCTGTTATTCGAATATTCCTGATAGATTTTCAGGAGAGCGTTGTTATTTAACAATAAGATTAAAGGGAATTATTTATCCGGCATTGACAACATATTGACTGGCAATAAAACGGCCTTTGCCCATACTTGGCGTTGTGACATCCGGTCCGCTTGATGGATTATTCGCCGGTTGTGATGGGGTAAAACGGGCGATAAATTGCTGGCCGACCACAATGACTGTGGCAGGGCTGCGGCAAAAGTTTGCCTGCTGGCTGGCATCCAATTGAGCAATGGTGACCATTCCCATGCCGGGTACCGGGTGGCTGGGAGTAATATATTGCGCCTGGAGTTGGACCTTTTTTTCATCGCCGACAATCGCGATTTTTTTGCCCTGAATGTGGGCGTGTCCGCTGCCTCGGATGGTTGCCGGCCCCAGAATGGTGACCTGCCGGTTGCCGAATAACGGTTCGAACAGCAAATTGTCGCCATCAACCACCAGTTGTTTGCTCATAGGTTCACCCGTAACTGGCCCTCGCTAACTTCAAGGACACCTTCAAGTTGCTGGCTGATTTCGCTGCCTCTCAGGGCGTAAGTGACCTGAATATGCAGGGTATTGGGTAAGTCCGTTCTCTGGTTCACGTGAATCTCGGTAATATTTGCGCGCGGTTCATAGCGCAGTACCCGCTCTTCAATCCGGGTTTGAATCTCTGCCATCAATTCGTCACTGATATTGGCAAACAGATAATCATTCAGGCCGCAGCCGTAATTTTCACGCATAATTCGTTCGCCGGGTTCAGTCAGAAAAAGGATTTTCATATTCTGGCGAACATTCTCTGCGCCTTCCGCTATGGTGACGCCGGTGGGTATTTCAGGGTGAGAATCATCTTTTATCGAAAACTGTGGCGGAAATGCCCAGCCCCGGCCATAAATATCGGCTAATATTTTGTCTGTCATGGTACTGCCTTATTATTGTGTTAAGTTGATTTTCGCACCTTTAATATCGACCCCGGATTTTCCAGTGGCTGACAGGGATTTTTCGGCCTGTAGGTTAATTTCCTGGGCATTAATGATGAGATTCTTGCTGGAATTAAGCGTGATATCTTTATCCTGTTGCAGCGATAACGTATTTTTTCCACTATTGAGTGCGAGCGTTTTATCTTTATTGTCGAAGATTAATTCCTGCTGGTTATCTCCTTGTTTGATGACTAAGGCTTTCGTTTGATTTTTTTCACTGGGTTCTATTGGGGCTTTATTTTTCGGGTTGTGCATGGAGCCTAATATCACCGGGAAACGGGGGTCGCATTCAAAGAAGCCGATAATCACCTCATCCCCCGGTTCAGGATAAAAGCAGAATCCGCTGTCATGGCTGGCATAAGGTTTACCTAAGCGGGCAAAAAGCACACCGTTGGTTAAGCTTAAGGCGGGGATCCTAACGGGAATACGCCCCAGTGACGGGTTATCTTTTTGGTATTTTTCCACGATACCGACATGCAGCTCTTTAACCTGCGGTACAACCTGCTCGGTTTCCGGCAGCAAGCCCAGTGTTAGCCGGGTGCGCCAGCCTTGCCGCTGATCGATTGTCTGACTCACACCGCTGATAATCGCCTGACCATCCATCCCCTGACCAAAGCCGTTTAACGCCAGGATATGGCCCGGTTGATAACGATCATTGCCTTCGACTTCGAAACTGCCGGAGACGTTATGATTTCGCCGGTTATCCAGGATGCCCTGAGCAAGGTGTTTGGCTTGCTCGTTATCCAGCGGATAGCTGAGAACCCATTGCCATTCTTGACCTGTCAGTGGTTGCAAATTGTCTGTGGCAAGCTGATTGCGGCCAAGCCCGCTGCTTTTTGCCTGATTTACCTGAGATAATTTTTGTTGGGTGATATCCCAGGACTGCACACTCACCGTTTTCGGGCTGCGCTGGTTATCCCATTGCAGATTTGCCTCAAATAGCACCACATCCTGAACGTTGGCTCGCAGGTGGATCGTATGGACGGTTGACTGATTCAGCGATGCAGGTGTGACCAGCGTCACGGTATCATTGCCGGGCAGCAGCCAGGTATGGGTGGTGATAAGCCGGCTTTTGAGAAACGTCCAGTCACTACAGCGGAACTGCACCATTTGCTCATGCACCGTTTTAAGCTGAGGCGCTGATTTTATCGTGACAGGTATACCGGCTTGGCTGAATAGCTTTCTAATAATCGCTTCATCACTTTGTTTACTGAATAGTTGCGAGTGGAAGCTGTGAGTCAATTTTTGCAACGGATGTCTGGCGGTCAGGGTAATAATGCTGTCCTGACCTTTAAGCCCAAGCGTTTGCCGAACGATGATCCCCTGAAACAGCACCGTTTTTTGCATCTGTACGATCAGTTCATGATTTGGCCGACAGCTTGTGAGTTCAGCTTGAGTTTTGGCGTCAAAAATATGGCTGGCATCGCCGGCGATACCTAGCGTGATGCTAGCAGAAGGAATGCTATTGATAGCGTGGTTGATTGTCAGATTGATAACGGTAAATTGATTGAGCGTTTTGCCACCTATTTTGAGGGTTATCGCAGGTATCTTCATGCATCCCCCTTGGCTTGCAGCGTTTGTCCGGGGGTGAAATCGTCAAGATTATCCAGTCCGTTTTGCCAGGCCAGAGAGAGATAATCAATACCGCCCGCCAGAGAAGCGCCGGCACCCAGGGCAATCAACGGCAGAGAGAGCATATCGGTTACGCTGACCGCGGTAACCGGTGGTGATTTTAATTGCTGCTCGGTGGCCTGAATAACAAAGCTTTCGTCCGCCACCAGCGATAAGGTGGCGCTGGCCCGCAGTGGGGTGGCATCCCGGTCAAATAGAGTGTAATCAATGCTGAGGCCGCTGGCCCGGCCGGCGAAATAGCCTTTATTTTCCCAGCGCATTTTGCCCCATTTGATTTTCAGAAAGTGGGGCACTTTAGTACTGGCATCCACCGCACACAGGGCTTTCAACGTCGCCAGTTGTTTTTCTACCGGGGTGTTGTTGCCGGGCATCGTGGCATCAAACAGCAGGATTAACGACAGGCCTGCGGGTTGGGATAACACATAACGGCTGCTCTGGCTGGCACTGTTAACGCTTTCATCCTGGTGATAGCGAGTTTGATAATCAAGCTGGATGGCATCGGGGTTGTACATCGCCTGTAAACTGCCCACAGCGGTTTTCCCTTCCCGGTCTTTGAAGGCGGTAAGGGTAAGTCGGGATAGGCTGCGTTCAATTAAACTCATGATGGCCTCCTGTTTCACGCAATGCGTCCAGCACTTCCCGTTTCACCATTTCAATCAGACGGGCGTTATCCAGCGTTTCCTGCGCTAGTGTCCGTGGCGAGACCGGATTATTCGTTGAATCGGTGACTTTGGCCTGAATAATTAGTTCCTTAATTTCGACAGTCATACTTTCACTCCTAACCAGCGCATATCCTGATAACGTAATTCTAGCGAGTTCACCAAAACGGTATTGCTATTGGCATCAAAGTCGCCGGTGGACCAGCGCACCGGCAGGGCGTTGCTTAACGTCCAGCTTGCCACGGGGATTGAATTTTCATTCAGCAGCATAATGACGACATCGGCATAAACTGCTTTTTCACCGCGCAGGACGCGATCAAACACCAAAGTGAGCGGTGTGACTGTCATGACGCCGCGCTCCAGCACCAGACTGCCGTGCTGGATCTTCTCAGCCAGCCAGGTATTTCTGGCGTTTTCCCCGCCTTGACTGTGTTGGGTGGTTTGCAGTTCACGGCTAAGGCCCGATATGCGCTGGAAGGCGATATCAAGTGGACTGGGGATATTATTAAAGAGAAAACTGGCGATAAAACGGTGTGACACCGACGGGGTGTATAAATTGTTCATATTTTGCCCCTGCTTAATTTAACGGGTGATCCCGGAGCGGGTATCAAATGTCAGGCTCAACTCAATAAATTCCGCTGGAATTAACACGGATAGCCTGATTTTCATGATCATTTTCCCGGCTCGCAGATCGGCTTCGCTCATTGATTCATCAATGCCCAGTAGTACTTCAAATGCTTGATCTTCCTGGGTGCCTCTCAGTCCACCTTTTAACCATAACTGACGCAGCCAGTTATAAGCTTGACCTTTAAACTTCATCCAGGTGATGGCGTTATTCGGTTCAAAAACAAAGGCGCGGCCCAGTTGGGTCATATGGGCTTCGATATAGGAAACCAGACGGCGGGTTTGAATATAGCGCCAGGGCGAGCCGGGTGTGTTGTCCAGGGTGCGGCATCCCCAGATTTTAATCCCTTTGCCGGGGAAGCTTCGGATCAGATTCAGTGAAGTGCCGTCTCGATTAAAGAGGGCATCGGCTTCAATATAAGCGCGTACCGGGCTGATCACTTTAGCTAATGCCACGTTAGCGGGTGCATTCCAGACGGCCATTTGGTTATCGTTATGCTGGATGACGGCGGCAACTGCCACAGTAGGCGAAAGCACGATATTTTTTTGATCGCTTCCTTGATAGGCACTGTTTAGCCTTGGCCAGTATACGGCACCCCACTGTCGATCACTTGAGGAAAATTGTGCTAAGCATTTATCAGCCAGTGCCGGCTCATCCGGGGCATCCAGCAAACCCATCATGCCGCGCCGGCTCTTACAAAGATCGAGTACCGATTGCCAGGATTGTAGCCAGAATTGAATTTTGTCGTGTTGAACGATGTCTGAATCGGGATCATCCATTTGGTTAAGGTAGACAAGATCAGGGACGACGATCAGCGTGATGGCACTCTCTGCGGTAATCGCTTGTTTAACCCAATCCTGTTGCAATGTGGTGGTCAACGATTGAAAATCGTTCAGTGGTTTATCTGTTCCCAGTGACAATACATAGGCTTGCTGGCCGCCGTTTTCAAAGAAGTGACGCACTGAATAGTATATTAATCCTGACTCATCAAATGACAGGGTAAAATCGGCCAGACTGGTGAGCTTGACGGTTGTTTTATCGCTGATACGGCTATTTTTGGCGGGTTGGGTATAACCAATAAAAACCGGGACACCGATAAATGCATTATCCTGTTTCTGGGATATCAGGCTCTCCGTTATTGTGACGCCAGGCTGTTTTATGTCCATTATCGTCTCCTCAACGACTGAATAGACGCGGTATTCAACCGCGTCTCAGTACGGTTACTGTGCTACATTTTGCGAAAACTGAAGGATAATAAATTCAGCCGGGCGTACCGCCGCCATACCCACTTTGACGATCATTTTCCCTTGTTTAATGTCGTTGCCGGACATGGTGATATTCTCACCAATCTGGACAAAATAGGCTTCTTGCGGGTTATTACCGGCCAACGCGCCTTGTTGCCAGAGTTGATGGAGATAGTTGTCAATCGCTGACCGAACTCGTTCCCAAGTAGGCTGGCTATTGGGTTCAAAGACAGCAAATCGCATTGCCTGCTTGATATCCCGTTCTGCGCTATTAAATAAACGCCGAACCGGAATGTAGCGCCAGTTGTCATCGTCTTGCAGGGTACGTGTCCCCCAGACGACAAAACCTTTGTTGGTGAAATAGCGGATAGCATTGATACCTTTTTGGTTCATGGTACCTTGTTCATCTTCAGTGAGCCGTTCGGCTACATCACTAATTCCGCTGAGAACAACATTAGCCGGTGCTTTCCAGACGCCACGGCTGGCATCAGTGGTGCAATACACGCCCGCCATGACAGCACTGGCAGGAATGATGTTGCTTATGTTCTGTATTGCATCAACAGCCTGTTGATAGACACTTAGATTTTTATCTTTGAGTTGCGCCAGATTTTTAACTTCGTTTGATGCTGCATCCTCGTAACCTGAAACTGCGATCAAACTATCTGCCGCTTGAATAAGTTGTGAGACTTTAACTGCTGGATAATAAGTTGCGGTTTGTGATTGCACGTTAACGCTGATGGCGGTTGCTTTATCCTGATTGTCAGCGATAAGAAAATATCCGGCATTTAATAAAGAGGTCAGGTTGCCATATATCGTACTCTGATAAGAAGGATCCTGTTCAGGGCAGACGATTAAGGTAATGTCTAAAGCCTGCTTAATTAACTCAGGGATTAATGCCAACGTGTTGGTATCGCTGGTATCAGCAATTGGCAGGATATAACAAGGACCGCCGCCATTTTGGAAATAAAGTTTTAACGCATTACTACTTGTTGTGTAGGTACCGATAGTCACCTCGTAGGTGTAACCGGGTTCTTTATCTTCCGTATGGGGAGCGGCCTTTGCCGCGGCAACAACTTCTGTTTCTGTACCTGTATCGTTTTCGGCCCCTTTATTGTCTTCGACTGAGACATCGCCGTCGATGGTTTTCGGTTTTTCAGGAGGAATCGGTGCGGTTGATTTAATCGCTATTGACGTAACACAACCCACATTAAACAGGTGAGTGAAATCCAGCCAGCTATTAACGCGTGTCACTTGTGGGGGGGTGCTGGTTTTTTTAGGCGAGAAACGGCCAATAAATACGGGTATTGCCGTGTTCCCATGACTGACAGAAAGCGCCAGTGAGGCATCTTCTTCAATATAGACGCCAGGATAAGTTGGTGTTGTTGGCATATTGCCTCCCATTATTGAGCGATGTTCTGAGTGAACTGCAAGATAATAAACTCGGCTGGGCGAACAGCGGCCAGACCCACTTTGATGATCATTTTGCCCTGCTTGATATCGTCATCGGTCATGGTGACGCTTTTACCGATTTGAACAAAGTAAGCCTGTTCGGCTTTGTTGCCCATCAAGCCGCCTTGCTGCCAGAGGCCATAGAGATAGTTATCGATAGCCCGTTGCACGGCTTTCCAGGTGGGTTGGCTGTTTGGCTCAAACACCGCGAAGTTCATGGCGTTTTTAATATCCCGCTCTGCGCTGTTAAACAGACGGCGAACCGGGATATAACGCCAGTTATCTGTGTCTTCAAGGGTTTTGGCTCCCCAAACCAGCGTGCCGCTTTTAGGAAAGGTACGGATCATATTCAGCGCCTTGCCTTGGTTATATTGTGCTTGCAGGTCATCGGTTACCGGGTATTTAGGTTGCAATCCGCCTTGAATCGCCACATTAGCCGGTGCTTGCCAGACTCCCCGGCTGTTATCGACACGGGCATAAATACCGGCCATCACGGCGCTGGGTGGAATATCAACGAGGGCTTTCTTTTCTCCCCATTCAGCGGTCAGGTAAGGGTAATAAACTGCGCCATAAGGAGTAGGAGAATAAGATTTGAGGAGATCGTCTGGTTTTTGATCCGAAGTTATTTGAACTTTTGGACCATCAAAAATGGCGAATAAGCCTTTGCCTGGTTTACACAGTTTTCCCGTCACCTCATTGATATCTTCTCCGGCGGCAACCAGCAATGTGACATCATCGAGTTTTGGCACTTGTTTTTCTAAATCTGTGGTTTTAACGAGATAGCAATACCCACCGCCGTTAATAAAATAGGCGCGTAGAGCAATATCAAGCGTATTAGCCGGATCAAATTGTCTGCCTGCGAGTGTCAGATATTCTAACCAGCTATTAATACGGGTAGGTGCATCATCTGATACAAATGAATTTTTGTTTTTATCATCATCGACGGCAACAGCAAAAACAGGCACTGCTGTTGCACCGGAGCGGACAGAGAATGATGGTGAGGCATCTTCTTCAATATAAACGCCGGGATATGAATATGTTGGCATGTTGCCTCCAATTATTGTGCAATATTCTGAGTAAACAGCTTTATAAAGTCAGTCTTAAGACGCTTGAATGGTTACTCGATCGGCTGTCAGGCTAATTTCCTGAACGGCAACTTCATTGCTGGTGGCATCAAAAGCAGGGGAGATTAAAGAGGTTGGGAAAGCATTTGCTACATTCCAGGTCATTAAAATTTCAGTACCGGCTTCGTTAGTCAGGCTGATTGAAATATCTTTTTTCTCAACCTGATTAAGCTGGATGGAATTAAGCCAGTCAAACAGTTTCGTATCACCGGAGAAGACACCTTTACGCAGGGTAATATTGATCGCCTGACGTTGACCCGGCATCTTATAGTAATTACCGGTGCCGTCCTTATATTCGATGACATCATAATTAATATCGAGCCCTGAAACGCTGTTAAAAGGGATTTTTTCATCACCGATTGAAACAACAAACCGGTAAACAGGGATCGGATAGTCAACAGCGATTTGTTCTGGAGTTGTAGCCATAATTTTTTCCTTGATTAGTTATTTACGTTTGAAAGATAAACAGAGCGCTATCGCCTTGTTTTTACTGGTACTGAGCTATGGGTATAGCTACCGCAGCAACCTTACTTATGGAGGTTATTATTTATTCTGAAAAAATTTATTTCGCGATTATTTAGTTCGCATTTAATAAAGAGGCATGATTATAAGTAATGAATCTTTTGAGGGAATATTAATTAATAGTGAGTGATAATCATTAATTGGTATGGATGAGGTTACTCATTTTAGATATTGGCGCGGTTTTATTTGGTTTTAGGGGTAGGAAAATTATGAATGGAGAATTATTTTCTGTTTCATCGATTAATTTATGATCAAAAAATCGATAGGTAAGTATGATTATACAAATCGCTATAGGAGAAAATAATCTTGGTGGTATAAGAGGAAAAGATAGTCTTATTGCAGTGCTAATAAAATGGATTTTTTACGGTAGTAATAAATAGATAAAATGAAATCATGTTTGAAGTTAGATTGTTTATTTAGGGAGACAGATAATACGTCTATTATAGTTTGAAATTTGAAATCAAGGATTATAACTTTTTTTTATAAACCGTGATTTTGTTTCTGCAAACAACTCACCTAATCGCGTTCTCCATGCTCTTAAGGTGTCATTTTGCTCCCTATAAATAAGAACAAAAATGCCGATCTTGAATATCGGCATTTTGCTGTATAAAGAGAAGATTAATTTAATGCTTTAACGCTTCAATTTTATCCCGGCTCAGTCCGGTACTGGTGACAATAATATCCAGGCTGACGCCATGCCGTAATAAGGCTTGAGCCGTTTCCACTTTACCTTTCTCTCGGCCTTGCTCAATACCTCGCTCAAGCCCTTGCTCAATACCTTCCTCTCTACCTTCTGTTCGGCCTTGCTCAATACCTCGCTCAAGCCCTTTTTGTTCAAGTTGTTCTGCAATAGTCATCAACATCGTTTCATGCTCCGGAGATTGTTCAATCAGTTGATGGACAAATTGGGAGAGATCCAGCGTATGTCCATTCAGTAAAATATAGCGTAATACCACATTGCGCTGCTCGGCTGTATTATACCCTGCATTCAAGAGTTCCACCAATTGGGGGACCCACTCCAGCATATCCCGACAGCGGATGTGTTTTTGCACCAACTCCATCAGGGCAACGCCTTTATGTGTCAGGATTTCTTCATCGCTGAGCACACTGACGTCCACCAACGGAAACGCCTGGCGGTATAAGTGAGCAGCCTGTTCAGGAAGCGTAAAACAATCCAGCCACCGGTTTGAGTAAGGATAAGGACGAACCTCGCCATGATAAAACAGCAGAGGC
>NZ_JBHFKW010000031.1:0-60728 GCF_042879395.1 Photorhabdus sp. RM322S | reverse complement strand
CAGACGATTAAATAATTAAGGGACACAGCCTAATGCTAAGTAAACCAATCAGATGGGATTCTCGTCTGGTTTTGGCAAAGTATTTGGAAAATAGTGGAATATGCACGAAAATTCAGGAGAAAATAAGGATGGCAGACGCAGTCAATGGTTTGACTCTTCTGTGCCTAACCGCTAATATCTTTTTCTACAACAATGATCCATCGCCTGTCAGGATCGCCTTCGGGTGGCGAAGTAAAACTCCCGTAGCCTGAAAGGGAGAGCAAGTATTGCGGTACATCTGCGCACCTTTGGAAGCATATATTGTCAGACATAAACCCCTTGTCTAACGATGAAGGTTTTTTTAAACTAAAAAATACCCCAAAAGGGCGTTTGTATACTGTCACCTAAGCGCATTGAACATTGAATCATGCACTTGACTATTCTTACACACCACATTCATATTTCTACGGTTTCTGTTTGAAATATTCAGCAGATAACTTTTCTGCATCCAAATAATTAACATTCATCCGACATTCCGCACCCAATTCAGGAATAAAAAGACTCGTATGGTGGCCCCAATATTTTCAGCAGGGCATGTTGGTACGGTTGCATTCCCGTCACCATCCGGTGTTCTTGAAATTCAAAGGTATTAATACCTTCGAAAGTTAAAAATACCCAACGAGCGGTGGGCAATTGCGTCTGCTGCTGCTTCATATCCGGGTAGAATGCCTTGCTTTGTTTCAGACCCGTGCGAATTTTATGTTCCAGCGCCGCATACACCATTAAACTACACGTCATCACCATCAATAAGGCTTCGATGCGTTCCGGTTTTTTCAGGTACATGGATGAGGTTAAGAACTCGGGACTTTTTAGGAATCGAAAACCTCGCTCAACTTTCTGCTGGGCTTTGTAATTCGTGAGCAACGCGGCCATATCCAGCGCCTTATCGTCCGTTTCATTGGTCGCCAAAATAAACATCCCCACCTTGAGTCGGGCATACACGATTTTATCCAGTTGACTGTAAGCCCGGCCTGAGAGCCGGTAATGAATCTGAGAGGGTTTATCTTTAGCCGGACGTCCACGCCCTTGATACGTCATGATTTCCTCCACTTGCGGGGCGTCAATACCGATAAACTGGCATTCGGAGCCAAAATCACGCAGGGCGCATAACGCATCTTCCTGGCAGGCAAACCCTTTTTTGCACAATTTTTCAAACGCTTTCAGCTCTTTTTCCGTTGATTTGAGCGTATTTTTCGTAAAAGTCTGCCCTTCACGTTGACGGGCAGCCGCACTACTCACCAGCAACCCACGTTGAGGGATACCGCCATAGCAGGATTCAACCCAACATCCAGCGTAACCTTCGGTGAAAGGCTGTAGCTGATGGGGCTTCACGTTCAAAAGCTGCTGTTTAGCTTCTTTGAGCGTTAACGGCACGCGGGTAATGAAGCGTTGTTTTTGCTTATGCAGTGAAGTTATTGTCTCTTCACTATAAAGGGCGGCATCGGCGACAAAGTAGCGGCTGTTCTGCGCGGCTTTCAGGCAACGAATATGATGTTGTGTGAATTCTGTGAACGCCCGGGTATCGTGGGTATTTCCGCTCATCGCCTGCATGTAAACGGGTATCCCGGCCTGATTTTCACAAATCAGCGCAAGGATAACCTAGTTCAGCTCAGGCCGATGGTCGCGGCTGTACCCCCGAACCAGTTCAATACGCTGCGTGTCGTCTTTCAGAGGAGACTTGTACTCGCCATCCACATGGAAACTGGAGATGTCGAGATGCACAGAATGGGGTGTTATGCCCAATTTATCAATGACCTGTTCAGCCAGTATCTGATAGACTTCTGACACGCCGGCCTCATATAAAGCATCCAATGTACGACCCAGCACGTCATCATTCAGGTGTACAGCATCAATACCGGGGCCAATCAAACGTTCAATCGGTTTATGCTGGAAAAAACCGGAAAACATGTGCAGTGTCCGGCTGTGAAACCCCAGCCCGTTAAGGATCATCGCAAGAAAAGCCTCGCCATGAGAAACGGTGTGACCCGAATATTTTGGCATGATGGCATCAATGATACGGGGCAATCCGGCTTCATAGCAGAAAGCCGCGATGAGACCAAGGTGATCAAGACGTTTAATGGCAGGTTCTGACTTGAGCATATTCACTTTCCGGCAAATAAAAGTAATAGATCAAAATGGGCGATCGCCGTCAATCTCATGGGAGCAATAAATATGTAAAATATGCGTAAGATCACACTATTTTTAAATCAGGAATGAGGTGCGGAATGACGGTTATGGGGATTATGTGGATAAGGAAGAACAAAACAGCAGTGTTTCAAAAAATAAATCTATCAGTAGAGTAAGTTAGCTAGTTAAGAAGGCCGGTATAAATCCGGCCTTTAAAATATAAGATTCATTTTGTAATGTTTTATTGACTCACAATAATTTTCAGAGCTGATCCTGTAGCGTCCCTAATATAGTTTTCAGCTCCACCTAATACATCTCGAACATCAATGCTTATATTTTTCAAAGAAATAGCGGGCTGAACAATAAAGAAACTATTTTTTATAGCAGATAAAGAAGCTCGCTTAAAAAATGCATGCAGATCTTCAAGTGTGCCTTTCTCTAATCTTGATCCGCCAGTTCTTTTTTTTCTTAATATATCCCTGTGAATCAGATGCTTGAATATCTCATCTGAAGATTTGGCCCACTTTATACTCTTTATTGCCTGTCCAGTCACCTGATAAATATCATCAACCCGAGATGAAGGTTTATCAGATTTTTTACAATACTTACAGTGATAAAAATCAATTGCAACATTGAAATCGTCAATTACTTTCATGGCAACTATATCAGCAGACTCTCCTGAATCATCATCATCAAAGATCAAGTCATAGCTATTCATAATTTTATTAATAGTATAATATTGTATAGAATCTTTCCTTTTTTCTGCCTTCTGCGATTCCTTAGATAGATCAATATTTTCCCATTTCCAAGCCTCGATATTTGACAAAGCTATTGGATTGTTATAATTTTCATCACAGTAGAACCGCGTTCCACCCTCTATATATGAAGTATCTGAAAGAAATATAGATGGTTCATTATCACAAAAGTACTCATCCAGTCTTATTTTATTTTTTTCGCTTAATTGTAATGATATTTTCTTTGCTGTTTCAATCTTAAAGTAGCCATCCTTTAATAAATGATATTTAAACTCATATTTATTATTAGGAGTGCATAAATAAAATTCAATCGCACTACCTGATTTAATTCCAGGGGTGATCTCTAGCTCACAATCATTGAGGTTATATTCGTCTGTTCCATCAATAATTATTTTTGAATTGCTAAAATATCTATTAAGTAAACTTAATGGCCACTCTATAGATAATACCGAAAGGTTCAATGGAAATGTTTGTATATGTGCAGAATGCATTGCTGTTTTTAATATATTATTAGTATCAATATTGTTATCATTTATTTTTGAACCAATATGATTACACCATTCGACCCATTTATCTAATGAGTCAGAACTCATAGACCAAATCTTACCTTTATAGGAGCAACCGATTGTTACTGCTTTACCATCTTCAAATCCTTTGGCAAAAATATTTGATTTTCTAGCCCTTTTAGATTCTATTTCTGGAATAGCTTCTTTCGTGTCTGTGCCTGTAAACATCATGAAACGTAGATCTTTATTATTTTTATTTAGGCCTACGTTTTGTAATTTTAACCTTTTGATGCCATGCATAGCTCTGAATGAGATGTCGCCAGAAACCCTTAATGGATGGTTTGCAATGACCTTAGCCAGTTTATTAATTATAGTATCTTGTCCTGATGAATGAATAAACAACAACTTTTCTGTCTTGTTAAAATATACAATATATAAGTCCCATGTAATATCCATTAACTCTTCAGAAATAGCCCATGAGACTTTGTTATATGTTTTAACTGAAAACATTAATAGTGTTTGGTCTTCATTTATTGTCTTATCTACTAAAAAACAATTTTTATCAATCGCTTTTATAAAATTACCAGGATTCCATTCAAGATCTTGTGTTCTGTAAATTACAGTACTAATTTTTGGAGATATACCCAAATCAAGTAAATGCGTAGAAGATAGATCAAATTCTTTTTTGAAATCCTGATAGTTTACTTCATCATGTAATTTAGCTTCACCTACCTCTCTAATTAACTTATTCCAATCAGAGTCTTCTTTATATAAATCTTGTAAGGCACTATTCACTTTTTGATCTGCGGTATTGGCTATAAATTTAGCATTACCTAGGTTGTGTTTAGTTCTAGTGAATCTACCCGTAAACTGCAAAGTAATATTAATTCCTTTGTGAGTATCATGTAATGCCGCTATTTTTAGCTCAGGAAGATCAAAACCTTCTCCTAGCATATTCACACAAACTATTATTTTGTGTTTACCATTCCTAATATCATCTAGCGTCTTTTTCTTATTCTTGGAAGTACTGTGTATAACTACCGGGTTTAAGTCTTTGTATTTTTCATAAAGTTTGAATATTTCGCTTGCTCTTTGGATAGTCTTAACTCTTGCCATGAGTATATGTTCAAACCCATTTATTAGATCAGACTTTAAGAGTGAAACAGCTTTCTCAGCAATTTTCTCATCTACTTTATTTTCATCAAACTCGCGAATCGGATAAAAATCTATTGGTTTAAAATATCCATCTTTTTGAGCCTTTTCAATTGAGTATGAATATATTATTTGACCATCTAGACGTTTACCATCTGAACGATAGGGCGTAGCTGTAAATTGAAATATTGATTTAGCATTAAAATAAGATTTCACTCGAAGCCATTTTTCTGCTTGAACATGATGAGCCTCGTCAACAATAAGATTACTACATATTCCAGATAAATATTTCAATGCTACATCAGTGAAAATTGTTAATGATGCGACTGTTGCAATAATAATAGAAGCTTGCTCAAGATATTTTATTTCTTCTACACTTCTTGCTGCACCTTTAATTATGGCAATACGTGGATTCAGAAAATCATCGTTAACAAGACACAATGGTCTTAATAAACCCAACTCAACGAATTTATTTTTAGTCTGTTCGCGCAAAGCATCTGTAGGTACAATTAGTAACGTTCGTTCGAACTTGCCAGCAATAACTAAGGATATTATTGTTTCAGTTTTTCCTGTACCAGTCGGCATTACTACGGTAGCAGCCTCTTTAGAGCTTTTTCGCAAATAACCCAGTGAAGAAAATAATCCGCCTAATTGAGGCTCTCGTAGACCATCTATATTTATATCCGACTCTTTAAAATTAAATTGATTGCCTTTCCAACTATCGTGTATTTGCTCATGTGTAGCAGGAGTTTGTTCAGTTGAAGTTGGCTTGTAAAATACTTCGCCATTATCATATTTTGCTTCAAGTGAATTCATGATCAATTTCCTTAATATCAATTACATAAATAACCTGAGGTTTGCTTAAGAAGGGAACTCAGTGCCTGAGGCACGATCAAAGTTTTTGTCAAATAAAACGAAATCGTGGAGATCCTCAGGCATGCCTAATTTAGAAGAACTTTACTGCTGCGTCGATGACCTTTGCCAAAAATTTATCCCTCTCTGGCATCAACAGTTAATTGAAAATGGCTTGCTCAAACGTCGCCGCGACGCTTCCCTTTCTCTCAGTGAAGTGATGACGATACTCATTTTATTCCACATGAGCCATTATCGTGATTTTAAAACGTTTTATATTCAGCATGTTAAACACTATCTTCAGGCCGATTTTCCCCGGTTGGTCAGCTATACCCGGATGTTAACTTTGAAGCAAAGGGCGCTTATTCCTCTCTGTGCTTTTCTTTCGTCACGTAAGGCCCAAACCCAGGGGATCGCCTTTGTGTTTGTATGGCGATAAAGGGTATTTGTCACAGGCCTTGTGCGATGAACTGGAAGCAGAAGGAATAACGTTAATCACTCATGTCCGTAGTAACATGAAGGCAAAAGCGTTATCTCTCTGGGATAAGCTGATGTTAAGAAGGCGATTTTTGATAGAAACGGTCGTGGATCAGCTCAAAAATATTTCTCAGATAGCGCATTCAAGACACCGCAGTCAGCTCGGTTTTTTATTGGAAATTGTCGCGGGCTTAATTGCTTATACATTCCAACCTAAAAAACCGAGCTTGAATTTACGGGATTGTGATATCGCTATTTTTAAATGAAGCTGAGGTTATTTACCAAATTTAGGATGCCTCTCTAGCCAAACGCTGCATATTTAGTGAGCGGGTACTCAGCCCAGCCTTGGTGAAGCGATACCGCATATATGATGAAATGTCTTCCTCATGTGACGATAAGATGAGCTGGCGGTGCTTCAGCTCACAACGAAGTAAGTCGGTCAAAGATGCCACATTGACTTCGTCTAGAGACTGGGAAGGGTCATCAATAAGGATCAGAGGAACTCGGGCATAGACTTTATTCAGTGATAGGAAGAAGGCCAGGCTAAGCGCCGATACCTGCCCAGAACTCATAGAGAGCACGGCATCATGATCGGATTTTTCGGCAGTTAGGAATCTTAATTGATTACCCTCACGACTTTCGATAAATAAGCCTAGCCCGCGTTGATAGTTTTGAATAAGCCGCCTGCTGTAGATATGAAATATCAACTCTATTTCCGAAATGGTATGGTCAGCGTAGGTTCGCTCTACCTTTTCCAGAGTCCCACGCAGTCTGGTTACCTTCTCGCTTGCTCTCGTTGCAGCATCATTCTCTCGTTGAATTTTTTGCAAAGATTCAAGGGACTTTTGCAGCTTATTATTTCGCGCTTCATTGCCTTTTATGCCGATGTAAAGAACTTTATTTGCCAGCTCTTGTTGCTCAAGGATGTAGAAGTCCTGAATATCTTTGACGACAGAAGTGAGAGTTTGTCTCCAGTCTTCGGGGAGCACCTCTGACTCTATGGTCTTCTTAGTACGCATAGAACTAGTGAGCTCTTGCAGTCGCGCATCTACCTCCTCAGCATTCGCTGTGAATTGATAATTAATCGGTGTGCCGGACGCTTGAAGTCGTTCGGCCATTTGTTCAATACTTGGCAGACGAACTTTTTCAAGGATTAAAGCCGTGTGTAAGGCCTCATTATAATCATTCGACAGAGCCATTTCCCGAGAGTTTATATGGGTAAGTATCGGTGCAAGTTCATCGGTCATGCGGGTTGTCAGACTGACAAAGGTCTTTCATCGTCACTTAATGTATTAGCAATTTTTTTTGTCCGAGCCTCAACCGCATCTAGGGGCTGTTTACCTTTCGGATACATAATTTATTCAGCCCACATAGGCAACCAGATAATGATAAAACCCAGAGCTAGCATACTGGCGTAATTACGCTCCAACTTATCGTATCTTGTTGCTATTGCAAGAAAATGTTTCATTCTGGCAAACGCATTTTCCACCAAGTGGCGGT
This sequence comes from Photorhabdus sp. RM322S, assembly GCF_042879395.1. Lineage (NCBI taxonomy): Bacteria > Pseudomonadati > Pseudomonadota > Gammaproteobacteria > Enterobacterales > Morganellaceae > Photorhabdus > Photorhabdus sp. RM322S. Next base: position 53,320 of record NZ_JBHFKW010000031.1, on the reverse strand, counting down.
AACGATATAAACATTTATCAACACGCTTATCGGCTTTTCGACGGTTTTTCTTGTAAGGAATGACCGGTGTTGCGCCTTGTTGTTTCACGGCAAGCCTGAAGGCTTCGCTATCGTAACCTTTATCCGCAATCACAAAATCCGATGGCGGTGACTGTGACACCAGACTTTCTGCATGAACGATGTCGTGTGTTTGACCCCCAGAAAGCTCAAAATGCACAGGTAAACCATAACTGTCCACAGCCAAATTGATCTTGGTTGAACGTCCACTCCGACTTTTTCCTCTCGATTCATTTTCTTTAGAGGCCGCGCCTGCACTGTGTTGATGAGCCCGCATAATACTCCCATCAATGAACAGCCACTCTGTATCAGAATATTCAGATAACAATTTGAATATTAAATTAAAAATATCTTTCTTTGCCCATTCATTAAAACGTCGAAAGACGGTATTCCATTTCCCAAATTCAGGCGGTAAGTCACGCCAGGGACAACCGGTTCTCATGCGGTAAAGGATCCCCTCAAAGGTCAGGTGATGTTCTTCTTTGTGATAAATCAGTCCACTTTGTTGCATGAATACAGCTAGCGTATTCCATAGGGGTTTTGATAACAGGGTTCTCGGCATGATGGTGAGGCATGGTTGGTTTTTGGCGAAAGCAATTATACCCAATCATCATGTTGTTCAATAAGTCCTCTCAAAACGTCAACAGCCCCTAGTAGATCAAGGGGATCACCGCTGATAAAACCAGTCAGTATGTTGTTAATATGACCAATCATCCTCTATTTTTCTGCATTGGAACAGACATGACTTTGAGATCGTGTGCGACGCTGAATTCTGCTTCGGTTTTTTCCTGTAGAGTTTCTAGTGTGATACCTGGCGTATGTTCTTTCAGGATTAACTGCCCCTGTTCAAAGTAGAAGACGGCCAGTTCAGTGACGATCATCTTGACTTTGTTGACGGCGGTTAGCGGTAGGGTACATTGCTTGAGGATCTTTGCGGATCCGTCTTTGGTACAGTGTTTCATTGCAATAATTACTTTGCGGGCACCTGTGACGAGATCCATAGCACCTCCCATCCCGAGCACCATTTTTCCCGGTATCATCCAACTGGCTAAGTTGGCATGTTGGTCAACTTGCAGAGCACCTAGCACACAAGCATCTATGTGACCACCACGTATTAAGGCAAAAGAGAATGCACTGTCAAACATGGCGGCACCGGGCAGGATGCCACAGGGTTTTCCACCGGCATTGACCAGATTCGTATGGGGTTCTGTAACGGGGCCAAGGCCCAGAAAGCCATTTTCTGATTGTAGGGTAATATGAATGTTATCGGGCAGATAGTTTGCGACTAGCGTGGGAATACCGATGCCAAGGTTAACAACATCGCCGTCTTGTAGCTCAAGCGCAATACGATGGGCAATAAGTTGTTTGGCGTTCATTATGAATTTCCTCTCGGATAAACGATGTAGTCGATCAGTGCGCCAGGTGTCATAACGCAGTCCGGTGCAATCTCACCCACTTCAACCAATGCATCCGGCTCGGCAATCGTGATATCCGCAGCCAGAGCGATCACTGGGTTAAAATTACGCGCGCTTAACTGATAAGTCAGGTTGCCCTGATGGTCGGAAAGATGAGCCTGAATCAACGCTAGATCAGCACGCAGTGGGAGTTCCAGCAGGTAGTCTGTTTCGTTGAGGGTTATTTTTTGTTTTCCAGCCTCTACAAAAGTACCCACACCGGTAGGGGTCAGGAATCCGCCCAAACCAGCTCCGCCGCAACGGATGCGTTCAATCAACGTGCCTAGAGGAACCAGTTCCACCTCTATTTCTCCTGCAATCATTTGACGTCCAGTTTCTGGATTAGTACCAATATGTGAGGTGATAACTTTTTTCACTCTATGATTAACAATAAGAGGACCGATACCGAAGTCGACACGGCTAGTATCGTTAGCAATCAGAGTCAGATCTTTTACACCGGAATTTAGTAATGCGGTGATTAAACCAGGAGGCGTACCTACGCCCATAAAACCGCCTACCATGATGGTCATTCCATCATAAAAATGTGTAGCGGTTTGCTGTATGCCAATGAGCTTATTTTTCATTAGCCAGCCTCCAGGAAATCCTGTTTTTCAGGGAAGGGAGGTGGCGATTCTCCAGCTAAAACAATTAATTTTTTCATTTTTATATTTTCCTATAGGGTATCCCTTTCTTCGATCTTCACCAAATAGACAATGATAAGTATAGCTAAAGAGATCATCAGTACAGCTTGCATGATCATCTTTATGTATATATGTACAGAGTATGTGGTGAGAGCTTGTTAATGTATTGTGCAAAATCGGTGAAGACTGAGGGCATAGAAACCAGAATATTCGGGATATAACAGGTACTATGTGACAGAAATACCGTTATTCGGAGTATAAATTGTTGCAGAGTTGGGGCAAAGGGTAAAATGGCTTAATGTGAAGAACTTCTAATGATTTTGGTTCGCTTTAGTCTTATGGGTGTATGGAGCAGGACTGATTTATTAATGCCGAGAGGTACGGCATCGTATTTAACGTCGTACCTTATAATCTATTTACTAAGATAATTGCAGATTAAGATTCCTGAGTGAGATAGTTATAGTTCCGACTTGATTACCGTTGCGGGCATCTTTTCCATAACTAAAATCAAAATATTTCATCTGATCTCCCGCGTTTAGTACCTCTCCATCGCGTGCGATGAGATTTTGACGAAGTATTGTATTAAGGCCATACACATTAGCGTCTTGTGGGGCGACATCAATCACAACCTTTCCTGTATTCTCACCTTTTTGGGTCATGAAATTGAATAGACCTTGAGGATATTCTTTATTGTTAAGATTAAGTGGGTAATTGCTATCATCTGCGGACATGATTTTTAATTCAGGTGCTCCAGCTCCGAGGTTGAAAGGTATTCCCGCTTGGTTAGGGAGATCTGCATCTAGTTACGTTTTTACTTATCCGATCAACCTCCCATTTCCATCAAAATAACAGTTAGGACAGATTTCAGAAGGATGCACATCCTATTACCTTGTCGATGATCCATTCACCTTTCGGCCACGGTCTGGTTAATGTATTCGCTAAAGTTGAGCTTAAATCTGATTGGCGAGAGAGTGCAGCCAGAGTTGTTAATTTTATCGGAACGATATTTTTTACGAGTAGAATATTATATATATAAAGTTATGGTAGAAAAATCGCTGAATGGAATTCAACCCCAAAACTCACTTGGGATTCTGGTTCTAAAGGTAGGAAAGTAAAACGTATGACTGCAAAATTTGAACGGTTGCACCAGCTTGCCCAGCACGCCGATTTTTCGGCTCTTATTCCCCCTTTGGTAGCACTTCCTGCCGATGAAGCACTCGCCATCACAGCGGTTTCTCCACATGCTGATGCTGCTCTGCTACGTACCATTTACAGCAAGCATATTACAGAGCAGCACGATTGGGTTAAACAAGTAGTGGAAGTCTGTGGCCCGCCTCCCTGGATTGTGCGTAGTGCAGGTCTGGAGGATGGTACAATTTTCGTTAATGCGGGGGGTTATGCCAGTGTAATTTGCTATCACACAGCAGATTTTGCCGACACTGTTGCTGAGGTTACCTTCAGTGGATTTGAACCTCATGCTATCGCACAACAACAGCTAATAAACCCTGATTATCAACCGCAGCCAATCATCTGTTTTGTTCAGCGGTTGATTGAAGGCATTCCATCTATAGTGGAACCCTTACAGGCACCCTATCTGACCGCTGATGTATGTCATAGTTTGTACAAAATTATCATGCGGTTACATCAATATTTTTCTGAGGTTGCATTAGATACTGAGTGGGTATTGGAAACAGATCATGGCCTGGTATCGGCCACCGGACTGACCTTGGCCGCCTCTGATGGCGTCCGGGGAGAACTGGCGTTTGGCTTTGGCTTTGCGTCGGCGCAATCGCCCGGTTTAAGGGTAAACTCGGTTGCCTATCATTGGCCGAGATTAGCTGCGCCTTTGTGGTATGGCACGCAATTGCGCCAAGTACATGCAGATAAACTTTGGTTAGTACAGGTGCGTCCTGCACCGGGTTACACGCTTGAACGTCGTGTTCAACGGTTAACAGCCGAGGTACGAACCGAGTTGGCGCGTTGTATGCGCGCAGTACCGGTGACAGCACTATTGCATCCTACCGTTCCTTCTTTAGGCAGCTTCCTTTCTGCATCGACATTGGATGATGCCTGGTCTCGTTACCTGCGTCTCCCCCCATCGGTGCAAACGGCGCTTACCGCTGTCTTCGTTGAATCTGGGGTGGCCAGTGAACATGCAGGCATCATGTTTCGCCAACAAAATTTGCCGGTTTTTCTTACCCAACTAATGGATCTACCCGTTGTTCCCTGGGTAGTTATTGATGGTATGGGTGAATTGGCTTACTTTAGTGCACAAAAGCCGCTTATCGTACTGAAAACGGAAACAGCCGAATCGGTTAATTTGCTTGCCTCAGTACAACGTGTGTTTGACGATAGTGAATCCCTGCCAATAGCGGAACTTACATCTCAATGTATTTCTGATCTTCTGCAAAACGCGTTGACCGGCTTACCTATGTTAACGGAAAAAGCCTATACCACTCTGAAACAACGCACGGTTTTCCCACCAGACACTTGGCTACAAAAAGGTAATGCTGTCCGGAGCCCTGGTTTAACTGGTTGGCTCCTCGCACAGGCAGGTGAGAGAGCCATTGAGTTTCTACCCTCTCATTGGCCGACAACTGATGCAACCGCGGATTATCTCTGTGTTTTCACCGCCAAAAACAATCCGCAATCTGCGTTACCGCGCTTATGCAAGGCTATCCCAACACTTGCAAATAGGATCATCCAACTCAATGATCTGCGCCTGCTTATGCAATTAATCAAAACTGAAGCATGGATTGAAAAATTGCCATCCATCCGGCTGGCTCCATGGGCCGATGCTGCGATAACCACACCGGATGGTGATGTACGCCTGTTGCTGGAATGTATACTCCATGTACTCGCAGATACAGAAATTCTGCCTATTTATGAGGATGCCGATCGGATAAGAATTGTACATTGTTTGATCGGTGCAGTAGAGTCCACGCTTTCTCCAGCCTCTCTATTAGAGGTAATACACCACAGTAAACTAGCACCGACTGCGCTCGCTAGCCTGGTATGTGCACCCAAAGCATTTGCCGCCTATCTGGCTTTTTTGACTCCTCTGAAACGCTTTAAGGTTGCCGCTGCACTGGCTGGAACCAGCGAAGTAGCCGATTTACTGCAAGCTACCGCCAGCCTGATGAAGGCCTTCGATAAAGCAAACTTACCGACATTAAAGGGACTTTGTCGTATTGATCTGGTGGATACTTATGATCAGGTGCTTAAAGCTGTATTAACCGATGTGGTAGATCAGCGTGATCCCATCACCCATCAGTGTTACCTGGATTTGCTGAGTGGTTGGATTGCATTTGCTCAACTGTCGACTCTTTCTGCCACAGAGGAGGCTGCATTACTCTCTTTCTTACGATGGATAGAACGTGCTCGTCATCAATCCGTGCCAGACAATTTTTTGCTTGAGTTAAAAGAAAACATTGTGGAATGTTTGGGTGACGACTTCTTACGCTGGCAAGTTCTAATACCCATTGCCGCCGGTAATATGGCTCCTGATCAACTCCCTATAGAAAATGCACATCAACTGCACAATCTCTTACATCAGTGGATGCTGGCTCGCTTCCGAACTGGATCTGGTTCGGAACTGCCTGCCTCACTACGAAAACTGATAAATATCGCAGATGGCTTTGGCGATGCACGCTCTTGTCTGCTGAGGTTAACGCGGAACATTTTAGAGATTTCACTTCCCTTTGTGGTACACAAGGCCAGCTTCCTCTTCAATGAGAAAGAATTGATAGTTGAGTTTGCCGAACTACCGAACGCTCCGGAAGAGGACATTGGCCGTTTATATGTATTCGAAGCGTTGGCATTGCGTATCGTCGAATGGGAACCTGTATGGCAGGTATCACTGAATCGAGTCTGTCAGTTAGGCACTTGGACACTTTTCTTGCGCATGCAGCGTACTGATGGCGCAGATTGGCAAGCCAAGGATTTACATCAACTGGTGCTCTGGTTACGAGTGTTGTTCGATGCAGCTTACGACTTCTCGTATGTTCCTAACGATGAAGTGTCACATGTATATGAAATGGCTGGTCATCCTCTTTGGCGTGAGCTGTTTCACGCTTATGCCACTTACCGGGCTGCGGTTGATTTTTCTACTCAACGTATCACCGTCTATTCATTGCCATTTGCCACAACGCTGGCAGCACTTTGCCTGAACCAGTCTGTACGCGATGAGGTAACAAGAGCCTGCATTGCCGGTTTTGAAAGTGCCTGGAAAGCCTTTCATTGTATTGTTGAAAAATTGGAGAGAACAGCGGCGGACCAAAACCAGTGGGGGATCCTTCACACCATAGCAGGGCAATTGGGATTGCTGCTTTCAGCGATGTGGCCGGAACAGACACTGATGCGGATGACACAAGCGCCGTTACCACCTGTTGCCGCTGAACGAATGGGTGTCAGTCTGTTACATCGTCGTGACCTGATTGCCACGTTGCAACAGTTGATTACAATGCCGGAAAATGCTGCTTTGCGTGATTTGGTGTTGCACCATGTTCCTGAAATCGCTGTGAGTGCAAGCTCTGCCTCTACAATTGCAGATGAAGTCACAGGTTGGCAAAGAAAGTTTAAGCGCTGCAAGGAATACCTGCTTGCTTATCATGCCAACTTACTCTCTGACAGCCAATGCCAACAATGCGTCAAACAGCTCGGACTGGTGCCCTATGGCATAACTGAGGAAATTGAAACCTCTATTCAACGTGCTCTGTCTCACACAGCAGCAGAGGAAAAAGGCCGTTTTAAACTGGCTGAATTTGACCCTATTGCTATTATTCGTGCCATTAGTATGGAGGCTGGCGCAAGCGTGCTTCAATGCAAATCAGATAGCTTGTCATACAGAAAGATTTTGGGAGAAACCAATTCAATATCAGTGAATTACATTCGGCAATTGATTATCAAAGTCGCCTGCGACACGACGGGTGATAATGCAGAAGAATTAATTGAGAGCGGACAGCTGGAGATCGCTCCACGCGATGCGATTGAATTTGTGGTACGCCTGGAAGCACTGTTTGACTGTACTTTGGGATGGTTGCGATACGAGCCTTTGTCAATAGAGATCAATGAATTTTCAGCAATCGTGAACAATGCTCTCAACGCGCGCGCATCTACTGCATCAACATATTCGTACACGTCACTTTAGAAAAAAGTCCTGGAAGCATTGTATGAAAAGACGGTGAAGCATTTTCCAGAGATGATATTTTTTGATTATTTACCGTTAATTTTTATTGACGGGTTGGGTGTTTTAAAATAAATTTATCAAGCGGTTAACACAGTTATATTCGGCTTGGGAGCCAAGTGATATCTGTTAGCCAAGAGTCTGACTGAACTGTCGCTACAATATTTTCTGAGCAGAGTTCTTATTTTTTTTAACTTGTGTTATCTATTGTCAATATATTGTTGTTGATATAACGCGAATGTGCTCTTTTGGAGATATATGAAAATACTATCTATTATTGGACATCCTAATTTAAGCGATTCTCGTTTAATTGCAGAATTTGTAAGATAATTTCAAGAATTTGGCGTCACGGTTCGTTTATTAGAAAAACAGCATATCAATTATATTTTAAAAGTGGAAGAAGAGCAAAATGAATTAATTTGTTATGATAGGGTTGTACTTGTTTTCCTAATGTTTTGGTATTCAATGCCAGCATTAATAAAAAAATGGATTGATAATATTTTTCCGCTTGGTTTTGCATATGCTCGGGATGGGGATAAGCTTGCAAATAAAGAAATTCAAGTGGTAACTACTGTAGGAACTCCTAAAGAAGGCTATCGTACTGGTAGCTTTAACAATTATACAATAGATGAACTGCTCAAACCCATACAACAAACAGTAAACTATATTAAAGCAAAATACTTACCATCTATTGTAATATATGAATCAGTATTTCTGTCGGAAAACGCCATTCAGAAAATAGTTGCTGATGTATGTTGTGAAATTTCAAGTAAACAGGATAGCTCTGATTTATTATATGAAAAATTACTTTTAAGAACAGAAAATGAAAAAATAAATTTAATTAATCTTGTTGTCATAACTCATAATTTTTTTGGTAAACTGATTAAATAATTGCCCCCGAAAAAAGACATACAGCCTTTTCATCTAAACGGCCTGTAGAAACAGTAAGATAGGCTATAAAACCAATATTGTTCAAGAAGAAAACAAAGTGCATAGGTGTATCGGTATTATGGAAAGCTATTTACTAACATAGGACAGACCAATTTTTAAATTGGATTTTTTATAAATTAATTATGTTCTTAGCATAGGGGAATCTGATCGTAAATTCAAATAAGTTGCTGAAAAATCATAAATAAAGCAACATATGATTGTTTGGCTAGTTCGACAGTTTTTAATTCTTGGCTCAAGGCTACGCTTTGATGTGGCCTTTTTCGTATCTCGATACCATAAGCCAAGTCTTTACGGGATTTGCAAGATAAGGCCACGTTTCTGTGGGTATTCAATCGAATTTCTGAGGTGAGCCCAGATGCAAGATAGTAGAATACATTGGCGTTATAGTGAATTCAGTCAATGTTATTGAGCGTAATGGAATGGGTGCAGCTAATGCTGCTATACGCTGTTAGATGGTTGTAAAAGCATGTGGGCAGTGTATGTTTCAATTTCAGTAGTTTGTTAAGTTGGTCATCTAATCTCCGGCATTCCAAATATGGTTTTAGGATAAGAACTTTTTATAATTAGTCAGTTATAGCGTTGGTGGTGCTATGCAGTATGGATGAATCAGCAATTTGGGAACCAGGGAAACATCCAAATAGAAAAAATAAATGAAATTAAAATTTGCTAATGACCAATCAATGTGATTTAATAGCGTCACTGGTTTGGAAGTACAGACCTACTTTATGAAAAGCAAGTTAAAGCAGTTCACCATTTAGCGCTATCCACGATACCACTTCATTGCGAATTCCTTCTAATTAGTACCCATAAGTAAAACTGAAAAACAGACCTAATATGCCTTATGGCAACTTAAATAAAATTAAAGGAAAATTCTATGTCTAATGCAATGACTGGTTCAGTAAAATGGTTTAATAACGATAAAGGTTTTGGCTTTATTTCTCCGAAAGATGGCAGCAAAGACGTTTTTGTTCATTATTCTGCAATTCAGAGCAATAATTTCAAAACGCTGGAAGAAGGACAAGAAGTTTCATTCTCTATTGAGAATGGTGCTAAAGGTCCATCAGCGGTAAATGTTGTCGTATTATCTTGATTTGATTTGATTTGACTTAACTGCTTAAATCCATTAGCGGCTTTACGATAGCGATGAAGGTGAGAGCCTGAGCAGTTAAAGTTGTTAATAGTAAAAACCCGCTTAATTGCGGGTTTTTCGCATGTGTACCCGCCAAAATGTTACATGCTATTCCTAGCCTATTATAGAAAAAATCCAGCATAAGAAATGTCTACTGAATTATCCTACGGATAAGGGAATATAAGCCTGGATGTCAGATAGAGTGAATCAAAATGTTTTGTCAAAATCTCACTCCATTAGAATGACGAAATAGTCAACTCTGCCACTGATTATTAATAGCGGACATGAGTGCGTCGAGTTGGCTATCTAAGCTGGCATCAATGATCCCAACTTCTGTTTCCAGAATGCAGCCGCCCTGATCGAGGCGATCATCTGCCGTAACTTCTAAGTAGCCGATCTCAGGAAAGTCTTTATGTACCCGGGATATCTGTTCGCGTACTGTTGCGGCCTGTTCAGGATTAACCCGCAGGATGACCTGTTTTTGGTTGCTGACTAATGAGAGGGCCTCACGAACCACCTGTAAGGTAAGGGAAACCTGGTCATAATTCTTCAGGATTTTACGTACAGCTTGCAATACCACATTGCTCATTTGTTGCTCGACTTGTCGGTAATATTGTTGACATTGGAGCTGAGTTTGGTGAATCAAGTTGGCTTGTTCTGCGCGGGCGGCATCAATACCGGCCTGCCAGCCTAACTCTTTTTGTTGCTCATAAACGGTTTGGGCTTCACGTTCAATTTCCTGAGCTTGGATCTGGGCGGCATCAAGCAGAGATTGGGCATTGAGGCAGGTTTGATAGTCTGCTTTACGCAATATCAGAAGTTCAGGAGAAAATTGAAGATGTTCTTTTGTTATTTTAATAAAAGGTAACATTCTGTATTCACTTGTTTAGCCAATTTGAGACACAATGCCTGTGCCAGTGGTCGTTCTGCCTGGCTGACAGGCCAGGCAGGGAGATTGTTATGAGGGGGAAGCCGCAAGCTCAGGCGTTTGGCGAAATCGGCGGGAAAGGGCTCCATAGCCATTAGCCAGAACTGTAAGGCACTGGTACGAAAATAATTCTCATTGATTGTGGTTGGCAATGAACGTTGCCAACCCGCCGGCCAGTTGCCAATGATGATGTCGAGATACTTTAAGCAGAAATGATGCCCCTCTTTCCCAAGTGAATCATGTAAATGGCGAAGTTCTGTCGCCAACAAGCAATGGCGAATAGCTTGCCCGTGAAGCAAGGCTCCTAGCCAGGTCAGAAGCTGTTCTAAGTATGATTGCTCCAGCAAGGCAATGTTTCCCAATCCGGCTGGCAACTCATAATCCACATTCAGGTCAAATTGAGTCAACAATAGGCCATTGATTCTGGGGGAGCTACGCCACTCAGGCAGGGAAGATAAGACTGTAAGCCAATCTGGTGCTAGATGGTTCGCATGAATATAACTGGCAGGGCAAAACCGAAATTGGTAGGGCGTTAATGCTGTTGCCATTATTGCATCCTGCTTCGGTGCCACAGGAACTGAGCCAGATTGCTGATGAATAACAAGGCTAACAATAAAACCAGAATTCCGATCAGGCGGCCTTGTGATTCTTCAGTAACCTGGATAGAGAATAACGTGGAATAGCGTGGTGCTAATGGTACCTGACGCACGCCTGCCGCAGGGACCAATACGACGCTGATGCGGTCATAACTCAACCCTTCAATGCTGTTATTGACCAATTGCTTTATCTGGGGGATATAAGTATCGAGTTGAACGTCAGCTGCGTGTTTGATAAACACAGAAGAAGAGGCCGGCGATAACTTTTTACCCAGTCTGTCTTGTTCCTCCGGCAAGACCACATGTACCCGTGCTACGAGTACGCCATCGATCTCAGAAAGTGTTCGGGCAATCTCCTGCGCTTTGGCGAAGTTGAGCCGCGCTCGCTCTTCCACCGGTGAGGAGATAAGGCCGTCTTTGGGGAAGACATCCTGTAAAGAGGAGAAGTTCTCCCGTGGATATCCTTTCCGTTTTAGTACCTCAACAGCTTGTGCGACATCGGATTCTTCGACTAATAGTTTGATATTGTCATCTTTGTCTGGTTGCTTATCCGAGGAAATACCTGCTTCCCTGAGCAAGGCCAGCATTTCGTTGCCTTCTTTTTGGCTAACTCCAGTATAGAGTTCGATTTTGCATCCTGTCAGCATGAAGACGGCTAACAGGATGCAGATGATAGGGTGTTTCTTCACGGCTCCTCACTGGGCTTTCATTAGGGTTTCAACGTTTTGATTCAATCGTCCTACTGTTTTGGCAATCAGCTCTTCTTGCAGGGTGATCCGCATTAGAGACCACTGCATTTGCATCAGGCTATTGGGATCACTGCCGGGGACGGCCAGCTGTGCTTCCAGCTCTTGTTTAGCCTGAGTAAATTGTTGTCTTAGTTGGCCCAATTCGCTGATCAGGTTGTTTCCAAGTCCCTGATCTTGATTGGACATAGCCAGTTCAAAATGTGCAACATTTTCGGCACTGGCCTGAGGTGTGTTGAGTTCATCCAGGCTGGTTATCAGTGTCTCGCTTAGTTGTGGCAGGTCCATTATTCCTCCAAATCGAGTTTGTGTGAGTTTCGTATCAGGTTATCCACCATACCGTTACGGGGGATCAGCGTTTTCAACTCACTTCGGATTAGGTCACTCAGGTACTCATTACCGTCTAGAGATTTAATCTCGCCGAGTACCTTGAGAAGGACAGTTTCCTGTTGTCGACCTGTGGGCGCGAATTCACGAACAATCGCTCTGAGTTCTGGCAAATCCAGTTGTGGCTTGACGGGCAAGGTCAGGCCACCAAACTGCGACCACAGATGTTCCTGTATTGGGGCAATAAGCTTGCCCTCTAGCTGAGCGCGTTGGGAGGGCTGGCTATCAGTTGGTAAGGTCTGATGCCATTGCCAGACGATTTTTCGTTGTGTCGCCGGATTGAAGTCACTTAAGACTTCTTCCAGAGACGCTCCTTGCATCCAGCGTTGTTGCCGCTCTTTCAGCGTTTGCTGATCAGGCATGAGTTCCAGCGCCTGATCAAAGTCCTGCTTGTGCTTGGCAGTGACCGAAGGCTGTGCTGTTGGTTGTGACAACACGTTATAGGATGGTCTTTCGATCCTATCCATGAGCCAGTTGTTCCCTCATGCCGTCAACAAAGGAGAGCAATTGTGGATCGTCGCTGCTTGCCATTCGCGTCAGCCTTTGTTCCAGGGCTGATGCCAGCCCCAGACGCCATTCACATAAAGCCAGCCAGGGTTCCAGACTGGGCCAGGGAAGATCCCGGCCGAAATCCAGAGCCTGTTGATATTTGCCTTGGTTCGTCAGAGAAGAGAGCCGAATCAGATTTGCGGCTTCTTGCCCCTCTTCGTTTAACATTATCCAGTCGGCAATAGCATTGGCTTCGTCATGGCAGTGGTGGCCGCTCCCAACCAGAGCAATATCTGCCAGTAGCCCTTTGAGTGAACGTGTCATGATTAGATCTTCTGTAATATGCCTTGCATCAGGTCCTTCATGGACCGGGTGACAGTAGAGTTAATGTTGTAGATGACTGACCACTTGTTGATTTTGTGTTGTAAATCAGCTAGCAAAGCGGGGTTATCAGGGCCTTTGCTGAGTTCGGTAATGGCTGCACTGACATCTTCATTTGCCTTATTGGCTTGCACCTTTAGCTGATCAGCAACCTTATCAAGAGTATTGACTGTCTTTGCAGAACTAAAAATCTGAGCCATGATGGCCTCCTTCTGTTGTGTTAAGTATTGTGATTGCAGCTTGGATGGCGTTAGCCTCCTGCTGCCATTGTTGGTATTCTTGTACCGAACCTCCACGTCTCAGGCGTTGTTTGATATCGTTCAACGCCTGAGAGAGGCGGTGTTGAATTTCGTTGACATAAGTGGGATCAGCACCGAACAGTCGTGCCTCCAGGGATGTCATCATAAAGTTGGGCTCCTGTTAAGTTTGACGATAAATTGCTGCTCACCTTTGATAATAACAATGGCATCTCGACGGATAGCTTCGATCCTCAAACCATTTTCTGTTGTTGCTCCGACGGGGTAGCGCAGGTTATTTTTTAGTACCACATACGGTACACGTCCCAGAGAAACCGCCCGGACATCGAAATTGAGTTCATCATTGCGGGAGAGACGCTTGTTATTGAGTAATACCAAGGTGGGGCGGTTGCCAAATTCTTGCTTAAATACTTGCTGCAAGCGGTAGAAATTATGAGCTTGCAGCTCATCCAGTTGACCGGTGAACTCAATACGATCGCTTTTATCCTGGTAAGTCAGCGTGTTGGGTAAATCATGTTTAGCCAATAGCATATCCAGACGCTTGAGATGACCACCGGTTAGCATCGTCTGGTTTTCTATACCAAGTAGGCCCGGAACGTCGCGTTTGAGCAGCGATTCAATGTCATGCCACTGTTGGTCAGGGTCAGTTAATTCTCCAGTAAGGCGGATCCAGCCGGGTTGTTTGCCATTGCTGCTTTTTATCTGGGTATAGCCTAATTTTTGTAAAATGAAATCCACCCCCTGACGCAATTCCTCCATGGTGCGTAACTCCAGTCGATAACTGTGAGAGTGAGTATCAAGATACTGTTGCAGTGCCAACCGTTGGTGGTTGAAATTCACATAACCTTTGAGCAGCAACGGCTCATTATTGGGCATCATTTGTACATTAACCTGACGATAGGCTGAATCTTCATTAAGGAAACGGCGTAGTTCCTGTTCGGCCATACCATGGGATGGGTTGTGCCTTTGCCACCCTTCATGTCCAAGTAGCGCCAGAAAGCCGAGTGCCAGTACCAAACAGAGTATCAGCATCCCGCCGGCAGCCCGGCTACGATTTTGCCGGGCAGGGCGCTGGTGTGGTGTTACCGCCGGTTCAGCGAGTTGATTTGGGAATGTATGCTGTTGGTCACAGAAAGCCCACAGTAACGGCCCTACCTCTTGACGAGCCAGTGCTTGCAGGGAAGCCCCCGGTAATAGTGGTTCGCCATTCTGACTTGGTGCGACTTCTCCGGCCCATTCCAACAGGCGGATTGAGTCTGATTCGACTTCTAAGACGAGGTGCACAGGGGCAACATCTTCATCTACTAGAACGATGTCTGCTTGTAAGGGGTCCGAGCCGATGGCTAAACGTCCTTCAGCTAAATTGACCTCAATACTTTTATTCAGTCCGCGGTAGAAGCGAATTTTCCAACTCATCTGCTCGCCTTATTTTGCGCACGAACACACCAAGTTTCCTTAAGTGAACATTGTTGTTCAATGACTCGCCATCCATAAGTCTTGCCCATTCGGCATGAGGCCAAAAATGAGCTTTTACCTGCTTGCCGTAGCGTTTCTTGTACCTGGCGGGCCGGGGATAAAGGTTGGCATTGTGCACCGCTCAGTACCTTACTCAGAGAAACGCTCTGATTAGAGATATCTTGTGTTGCCAGTAACCGATGGCGCAGATCTTGCCCGTTACCCAGAGCCAGATGATGAGCTATCCCATTATCAATGATCCGTGGTTCAATAATGAACAACCGTACTGAACGCCGAACCTGCTCAGTGGTGCTACGAAATAAGACACCTAGGTAGGGGATATCGCCTAAAAATGGTACTTTACGTAGGTTTTCATACATTTCGTCGCGGTAAATGCCGCCGATCAGCAGGCTTTGCCCATGCCCAACTCTGGCAACGGTATCGACAATGGTTCGGCTGATGGTAGGAATGTCATCTGGGTTTGTACTATTGGGTTTCTGGTTACCATCTTCAATATGCAGACTTAAACTGATTTCAGGAGAATCCCCGATTTGGATGACTCTGGGCGTCATGCGTAGCATGGTGCCATAAGTGAGGCTTTTAAGTTCGGCGACCCGCTCACCATTAATTTTTACGTAATAGGTTTCATTGTGGTCAATAACCGCTTGGGTATTTTCCTGAGTCAGAAGCGTTGGACGGGAAACCACCTGAGCGCTGCCTTTGCTCTCTAATAGGGTTATTTTGGCTAGTAGATAATCCAGGCCTCGGCGATCAACTAAGCTACCCAATGCCGCTGAACCGATGCTCTCCCCTTTTTCCTTTTTCTCCTTGGTAGTGGTGATATCGATAAGATGGCGAGGTCCGGTATTGATGCCTACCTGCCAGTCGACACCCAGTTCAGAAAGGTTGTCGGCGTTGATGTCGACGATGGAAAGTGCGACTTCAATACGGGCAGAGGGTTTGTCCAGTGCATTGATCAAATGTGCGTACATGGACATCCTTTCCGGGGTGTCCCGTACAATGATTGCGTTTAGGGAAGGTTCCGCCTGTACAACGGCCCGGCTTGAATGGTTTCCTCCCATAGATGATGACGTTTCACCAGTAACAGCCGTCACATTGGCATCACTAAGCAAACGGGAGAGAATAGTGGCGATGCCAGGTGCCTCAATATTGCTATCACGATACTGGATCTGACGGTCTGTGACTGAGGCGTATTTGAGTGGGAAAATTTCCACGGTTAACGCCCCCGTTTTTTCGCTACGCAGTAGTGATTGCTGTTCCAGTGCGGATGCAGTCTGATCGACCAGTTCAAGATAACGGGGAGGGCCTGATACATAAACCAGTTGGTTACCTGGATCAGGACGCCAGCCAAAACGGGGTTCCCAAATACCGGAACGTTTCAGGGCTTGCTGTAGCTCTGTTGCGTTGGTTTGTTCAAGCTTAAGGAGACGCGATTGTATTTCGCTGTTTTTGAATACATAAAGCACACTCCCATCGTAATACCAGACCAGGTTATAGAGAGAGGATAAATGTTGCAGGAATTCCTGGGGGTCATCCTGTTCAAAATGACCGTTAACCTGATCGGTCACCTTATCGCTGACAACCACTGATGCGTCATAGTTAGCACCGAAATTAACCAGCACATCCCGCAAGCTTTCTCCTTTTGCCAGATAGTCATAAGGTATGGGCAGCCAATCTAGATCCTGGCTAAAAGCCGAGGGGAGCATCACACCGCTGATACTCAACGCCAACAGTAAAGAACGGCACAGCCGTTGGAACTGTTTCATGGCTGCCATATTACTTGTTTCCATTGAGGGGAAGATTGCGTTTCCGATAATAAGTCCATAATTTGTTCCAGTAAATCGACATGCATAGTTAGCATCTGTTCCAGGATTTGCACATCCAGGCTGTCAGGATCAAGGCGAGCCTCCAGAATAAGATTCTCTGATTCATCCAAGGTCAGTGCGTGGGGCGCATGGCGCCCCCAGCGAGTGACCTGTTGCAGCAGTGTCTTTAGTAGTTCAGTGCTTGATGGATCTTTTGGGTTATGGCGCCAGTTTAGAGGGCTGGATAACACAAGTTCAGTTCCTTGTTGGCGAAGAAACAGGCTGTAGTTATCAATGTGCAAATGGTAATGCCCTTGTTTGTCGGAAACAAAAGGCTTCTGGCCCAAGCGACTGGCCAAATGATTGAGTAGAGTTTGCATATTTCCTCTAATGATTAGGTCGTCGTCGATTGCCAATAAAAACTGTCCTGTGGCAGGCACAGAACTCGAGTGTAAAGCCATTGTTGCAAGTGGATAGCTGACGCACTGTCATACTCTAAGGTAGTCAACCATGACCAGCAGGGTGACAGTGCTTCAGGAACCGGTGTGAAAGCGGTCAGATCACCGCTGGTCTGAAGTGCATCCAGCCCGGTAAACCAGTTGGGCCATGCTTCATTGGCCTGGATTTCCGCTGTCAACAGCTGTTTTTCTAATAGTTGCTTGCGTTGGTTGAGCGCTGTTTGCAAGGATATAACCTCTTGGTGATGTTGTTCCCGGCATTGAGGTGATACGTTTTCAACCTGTTGCCAAAAATGCACCTTAGCACGCAGTTGCCGCTCTTGAATCTGCAACTGATCAAGTTCGATGAACCAGAGTTCTATCTCTGGCTCTAATAGGCGGAGCCACCAATCAAATAGTGGCTGTAGTACCCAATACTGTAAAAGATGCCTGTCGGCCAGGTTAATGTGGTCACCCAATACCGTGTCCCAGTTACATTCTGATTTTGCCGCCGCTCTGATTAGCTGTTGTAGGTCACTACGTTTTAAAGTTTGCCCACAGTTCAGCCGTCTGCGAAACCAAACAGATTTCATTAAGCTTTCCAGAAGATGTCTGGGCAAAAGGCGTTGTAACAGAACAAACTGTTGGTTATTGATAATGTCTCTATTCTGGTACTGAATAGCCGGTGATTTTCCGAGTAACTGCTCTCGGCGCGGAATCCCAGACTGCATGACAGAGATCTTGCGGCCGAGAAACATGCTGGTTCGAGTCTGATTATGGTCTTGCTGGCTCATGCTATGCTCATCTTGCTGCTAGTCACTCTTGTCGATTAGATTAGGAATGGCCTTATTTTATCTGTCAGGCCAATGGTTAACTTGTAAAAAACGTCAGATTATTTTAGCCAATCGTTACTCTTTGCCATACCTGGCCCGACTGGGTGTGCAATCAAAGCGTCTCCGATAGCTTTGAGTAAAGTAGGATTGGCTGGAGAATCCGGCTTCCATTGAGATATCAACAATACTCATCTCGCTATTGAGTAGTAGCTGATGTGCATAAAGAATACGGCGCTCACTGATCCAGGCTCGTGGTGATATGCCGTATACGGAGCGGAATAGCTCCTTGAAAGTGGTTAATCCCATGCCGAATTCTTTAGCGAATTCGCTGAGTTTCCATTCTTTGAGGTAGTGATTTTCCATAAAGCTTTGTAAACGTTCTACCTGGCGATTGCTCAGCTGTCGTAATACTGACATGAGCAAAATCCCTTGCTCCCCAAAAGACAACAACAATAGCAACTCTTCTGTTCTTAATTGACCCAAGGCTGCGGGGTAATCATGAGCCAATAGATCGACCAGCCCGCTAACACTTTGGGATAGTAGCGGAGATGAGGTAAATGCAATCAACTCAGGTGTTGGCACATTATGTCGCTCGACTTCACTGAGCAGAGTACCAAAACGTTGTAGAAAACCATGCAGAAAAGTTGTACTCAAGGGTAACCAGAGTAGCTTGCAGGTATCACTACGAGTTTTTGCTGCGTAACTGCCACGACGAACAAAAAGTAGTTCATTATGAGAGAGATCATAGGTATTGGTACTGTCCTGCCATGTCATCTCACCTTCGAGCAGGATATATATCCCTTCCTGATGATGTTCTATAACGTTGAAGGCAGGCATGCTACGCTGGAATAGAGTGATATCTATTCCCTTCCCTGATGTTGTGATGCCGTTCATTTTATTGTCCTGGATCTATTGGTGTTGTCTTAAAAAAAATATAAATCACGTTATTCTTATTGATATTAAATATATGTTTTCTTTGGTTTTACTACCTGCAATAGACAGGAAGAATAGTTTTGTATGTTTAACTGTATAGTGAGTTGTAAGGTCTTTTAATTAAAACGGTTTTTCTTCTGGTGGCATATTAATGTTCTCGATCTGAATAATAGTATTATTCTCACATTTTATAAACGACAGATGAAAAGCGATCAGTTTTTTTCACATAGTAAAGATTGCCTGTAGATTCCTCACTCTGAGTCATAAATTGGGCTTTTTATCTTGTTTCAATTATTAATTTTCTCCTTTTTATTCAGGTAATGTATAGATGATTCAAAATACGTCAATTATTGTCATGGTTAGCTGAGTATTCATTGATTAAAAGGCGCAGAAGTCAGTGTGCAGCAAGATCTAATAGCTCAAATAACCCTTGCATAATAGTAGATCACTTGATAAGAAATTCAAATCTGGTTTGAACGATTTTATCAATTGATAAAAATAAAGAATCAACCTAACCGAATTGGATTGTTTATTATAATATCGTTTAAGGGACACTTAGCTATCAGTAGCCATCTTTATTTATCTTAAATTTGTTGCAATTATGTGGTTTGATCGCAATGAATTAAGAAAAGAACTTGAGTCGAGTTTTTATCAAGTTGCTTCGTAAAGGTGGTTTAATACGCTATAAACTGAATAAATCTTAAATACTGAGCCGCCGGGAATGATCGAAATATAGCGAACATTGACTTATAGCGCGGTCAGCATAGCGCATCTTACACCTCAAGTAACGCTATTTGACGGCAGGTTACGGCTCAGGAGAGCGATCTTGCCACTGTTCTAACCAGCGTAAAACTTCTGCGGTGGCTTGGATCAGATCAGCAGGAATATAGTGGTCGATGAGGCCATCCTGATAAAGTGCTCGAGCGAGAGGAATTCGCTGTAACACCGGAATACCTTCCTCTTCGGCAATACGCCGGACTTGCAGGGCCTGCGCATCAGTGAACTTGAGCGTAATAAGAGGTAAAGGTGTCTCTCCTTTCTTATAGCGGATACCGACGGCAATATGAGTTGGGTTGGCAACGATCACCGATGAATTTTTGACGCTAGCGCGCATATTGCTTGATTGTAATTCCTGGTGAAATTGGCGTCGCTTGCTTTTGATCTCCGGGCTGCCTTCACTCTCTTTATATTCACGTTTGATCTCATCTTTGCTCATTCTGAGCTGCTTGATATGTTGGTAGTGTTCGAAGGCATAATCGGCAATAGAAATCACGATAAACCCGATACCACATATGGTCATTAGCTGGGTTAACATCATACCGAGTACAGGGATAATACATCTTGTCCCACACTCCGGCAGGTACAGCAGCGCCTGTAGATTACCTTCCAGGGTAATCCAGACTAGGATACAGAGCAGCGTCACTTTGAGTATTGATTTGACGAATTCCATCAGGCTCTTGATAGAGAAGATTCTTTTGGCCCCTTCAACAGGATTGATTTTTTTGATGTCAGGCTTGATGGAATGCCCACTCAACAGGAAGCCGTATTGGGCAAGGTGTGATGCTAACGATAGCAAAGCGGAAACGCTCAGAATTGGCAGGCAGAGATAGACCAACTCCTGCATTAGGTTTTCAACGACATGATTTAAGGCTTGGGGAAAGGGTTTCTCCAGCAAACTAGACGGGATTAGCATCAGTTTACTCAGATGTTCCAAATAGTATTCGGACATGACCATCATCATGCCGATCAGCCCCAAGATTAAGGAGGTTGATACCACTTCGTTGCTTTTGGTTACTTGGCCCTTCTTGCGGGCATCTCTGAGTTTCTTGGGCGTAGGCTGTTCCGTTTTTTCTCCGCTCATTGTGCCTCCAGGACAGGTATTAACATGCGCACAGGAGAAAGCGTTAACAACACTTTGTCATAAGCATGATGCATCAGTAATTGGATATAGATAACCAGTAACAGGCTGGCAATTGCGCTCTTGATAGGCATCGCCAATACGAAAACATTGAGAGATGGAGCGAAACGGCTAATTAGTGCCAGCCCGAACTCTGCAAGAAACATGGCAATTAATAAAGGGGCAGCCATCAGGGCGCAAAGTTGTAACAGATAGCTGAATTGGCCGTAGAAAAAACTGATCCATTGGCTGGTAATGTGGGGGAAAAACTGAGCCACTGGCCAACTGTTGTAACTTTGAAATAAGGCACCAAGTAGACTAAGAAAAGCGCCGCCGGAGAAAAAAAGCGTGATCAGAGTTTGAGTCAATAGCAAACCAGTGGGTGAAGTTTGGCTTCCCAGAGATGGGTTAAGTACCGAAGCCATTGTTGCTCCCCGTTGGTTATCTATAATAAAGCCGGTAGCTTCCATGGCCCAAAATGGGATAGAAGCGATAAAGCCGATTAGCAGACCAAGCAAAACTTCCTTACCGAGTAACAGCGTCAACTCCAGGCTACCAAATGCTGGCAGGGGGGTACCTGCTACTGTTGGGTAAGCATAGAGGGCCAGTGAACAAGCCACACTGTTACGAATCAGTCCACCGCCCAGCATCTGTTTGCTGAGTACAGGAAATATCACAAAACAGCTCATGATGCGGGGCAACAGCAGGGTATAAGAAAGGATTTGTTGCTGGAGCTCTTGTATCATTTGATAAATGGTACCTTGAGAAAGGCCATGTTGGCGAAGCTGTAGAGCTCGTTACCAAGCCAGGTCGCTGTGGCGAACAGGGTAATAATAACCGCAATTAATTTGATGACAAAACCCAGCGTTTGTTCTTGTATTTGGGTGAGTGCTTGGATCAATGAGACTAATGTTCCCACCGCGGCAGCCATCAGTACCGGTGGCAGGGAAAGAATTAACACCAGCCAGAGCGATTGGCTGGTGAAATGCAGAATATCGGCATTACTCATATTCAGGCTCCATAACTGATGACAAGGCCGTGTGTCAGGCGTGTCCAGCCATCAAGCAGGACAAATAGTAGTAACTTGAAAGGAAGAGAGATGGTCATGGGAGAAACCATCATCATTCCCATCGCGAGCAGAATATTAGAAATAATGAGATCGATTGCAATGAACGGTAGATAAAGAAGAAATCCAATTTCAAATGCGCGGGTTAATTCACTGACTGTAAAGGCTGGCAGCAGGATCAGTAGGCTATCTGATTCCAACCGGTCAGCATACTGGCTTGGCCAAATCTGTCGGGTGCTATCAATAAAGAAAGTGCGCTCACTGGGCTTAATATGTTGTTTGAGAAAGTTCCGGTAAGGGGCTATTCCTTCTTCCATAAATTTTTCTACCGATTCAGCATTGCTGAATGAAACTTCATTCTGGCGCAGATAATCTTGAGTCGCGAAACCCACTGGGGCCATGACATAGATGGTGAGGATAATTGCCAATCCATACATAGCCATGTTGGGTGGGATTTGTTGTACTCCCAGGGCGTTACGCAGCAAAGAAAATACCACTGCCAGTTTGAGAAAAGAGGTGGCCATGACTGCAATAAAGGGGAGCAGAGCCAATAAGGCCAGCCCGATGATAAGATCCAACTCGTTTGGTAGTTGGATCATGATTGTTTCTCCGTAAAGAGATGTTCAACCCTTACACCCAAACGTCCCTGAATGTCCACTAACCGCCCTGAACCGAGGCATTTCTGATTGACGAGGATACGTACCTCACCGTCTGGCGGAACACCAAGATCGAGTAATGAACCGGGTTGCAGACTGGTAAGCGTATGTAAATCCAAGGTCTGACGACCAACTTCGAAACTGACATGAACCTCCAGGCTGTTTAAGTCCGTTACCGGCAGAGTACTGTCAGGAGAGAGAGAGTGCATAGTGATTAACTCCAGTTTATGTTCATGGTATTTAAAGTAGGCCCAAGGTTGCCCTTCCAGATGTGCTAACAGAGGGGCATCTGGTTGTTGCTGTGGGGGCAGTAGCAGCACATCCCCTGGTTCTAGGGTATGAAACTCGTCTAAAGTCAGGCTTATTGCCCCCCATTGCAGAGAAAGTTGTAATGGAATGAGCAGGTACTCGCCAGGTTGACGTTTTGGCAATATGGCAAGAAAGGGAAATGATTCTGGTAACCAGAGTGGCAATGTGGCACCTGGCCGCTCAAGGCGTAGTAATAAGCAGGCTGATAAAGAGAATTCTGATGTGGTTCGTAGCGCGGACCATGATAGATCTGGTAGTGCTTTGCTTTGGTATTCTATCAGTGCCAGCAGTAGATCCTGAGGGAGTGAGGTCAGATCCGCTTGTTGTAAATCGGGGGCGAGCCACAGAGTCAGTTCGGCTGAATGGCAGAAAAAAGAGAAAGTATGCCCCTTCCAGTGGGCGATTAGCACTTTATCCAGTGTTTGGGGAGGAGAAACAACATCCAGAGTGAGATGACCATTAGCCCAGTTAAATTGTTGCTGATGACGACTCAGGGTCTGACGCAGAGTCAATTCTTCCAATGAGACTCTGGGTAGGGTCAGGCTATTCATGCATTGTTTTTCCATTCTTCATATATGCTGCGACTCTGGCGTGATCCGTGCTCGCTATCCGTTTGAGACGGGAGGGAGAGTTCGACCGTTTGTGTTGGATAAAGGAGCTGTAGACGTTCAAGTAGCTCAAAGCGTGCCTGCTTCAGCTGTTGTTGGGCTGCCGGGCTTGCCAAAATCGCTATTTGAAGTTTGCCATTCTCATTGGTTAGTTGAATCTCAAGAGCACCCAGGTTAGGGAGTGTCAGATGTAATGTTGGCGGACGTTGCTGCCGTGTTAGTTCGATACTGATCTCCACACCCAATTTATCGATCAGCGCCTCCAAAAGTGGGGAAATAGTTGAGGTTGCTTGCATTGTAGCGAGTATGCGTTCACCTGGGAGGAGCTGTGTTTGTGGAAAGAAGGGCGTTTTCCCGTCTGATTCACCAGGATAGGAGGGCTGAATGTCAGACTCTTTTGGCTTTGATGCCAATAAATGGTATGTCTCGATTTCAGTAAGAATCTTTTTTTCCGTGATGCTGATTTCATTAGCATGGGGAACAGGAAAAGCCAGACCTGCCTGTTGGCGGGGAAGTATGTCTTGCTCTTGGGTATCTTGCTCAGATCTGGATATGCCGGGCGTTGTTTGCGCCACTGCATAATATACCCGTTCATCGTTTGCATCTTTCTGTGCAGGAATAGCTGTTGTGTCAGGGTCGGCTGCAACAGAGGACATAATATCAACCGGCTTTAGGTCAGCAGATAGCGTGTTCAGAGCGGGTTGGCTCGTCAGGATACCGGGTGTTGACAGAGACTCTTTTATCTCGATAGCGATCTCATTGAGACGATCAACAGAGGCCAATAAGCTTTTCTTCTGATTTTGCGGTTGTGCGGGTACATATTGGCCTGGTAATGGATGAGGAATGACCTGTTGTGTGTCTGTTTGGTGTACTGGGAGGTCAGATATCGCCAGAGAGTTTGCCCTTATATCAGGTACCTGGGGCTCTTTTATCTCAGTGGTGGTCTCAATAGGGTTGTGGGCAAATTCTGCTAAGGCTTCTTTTTGCTCCAGGTTAGCTTGGTTCTCTTCTCTCTTATGTGAAAAGGAAGAGGTGCTACGGTATGGCAGTGGTAAGGTGTGTTTGTGCGGGTCATCAGTTGCCTGGTGCGTGGAGGCGAATGGAGGAAGCTCCTCATTTGCGTCATGCGTGAAATGTAGATCCGCTGTTTTGCTGTTTGTGGCCGAGTCGGTTAATGGTTGTTCCACCCGCCGTGCTGTTGACTGACGCGTATTGGTGGCGTGAGAGGCGATAGCCAGTTCGAAACGGCGCTGCAAATCTGTGTCCGCTGTTGTGGGGGACGTTGGGAGTGTGGGGACACCTTTGCCGATAGCTGTCAGTGGGTTCATGCTCTTCTGTTTTACACTCTTTCTTGGCGATGGAACTCTTCTTGTTCCAGCTCTTCTTGGTATTCACCTTGGGCACGGATCGCCTCTTGTTCCTGGCGACCCAATTCGTTAAATTTTTCCTGCTGCTGGCGTGCGTTGTGCAATACACGTTGACACTCTTGTAATTGACGGCGTTCCCGTCCCACTTTTTCGGCCATTTCAGCGACTTCCTTTTCCAACTGCGCTTCATGTTCACGCAACAGGGCAATTTGTTGTTGCCAGCGCTCAAGGCCTTTGCGGTCAATAGGTTGGCCCTGACACTGTTCAAAAAGGCGTTGCTCTTCTGCTATTCGCCATTGACAGTAATCTTGCAAGGTTTGCAAGGCCTGTTGATGGTGTTGATGAGCCGTTTGAAGTTTCATTTGTTGCAGGGACAAATGTTGTTCAGCGCGCTCGACACGTAATGCTTTTATGCGTTGTAAACGGCCAATCATTGTTTCGTTATCTGCTGTAAGAGCGCTAAAGTTTGTGGTAAATCACTGGGCTCGTGAGTACCTTGGCGCAACCAGCTACGTATTGCTTCAATGCGTGCAATGGCATTATCGGCAACAGGATCTTGCCCCTTTTTGTACTCTCCAATCTGTAACAACAGCTCAACTTCCTCATACTTAGCCAGCCAATGACGCAACAGGCCAGCTTGAGCCTGGTGTTCCGCAGTGATAATTTGGTTCATCACCCTGCTGGCGGAACGTAACACATCAATGGCGGGATAGTGGTTAGCCGCAGCCAGCTTGCGTGACAAAATAATGTGACCATCAAGGATAGAACGGGTTTCATCTGCCACAGGTTCTGTCATATCATCCCCTTCCACCAATACAGTGTAGAGGGCGGTAATTGAACCCTTGTCAGATTGACCAGCACGTTCCATTAACCGTGGTAAAGCCGCGAAGACTGACGGCGGGTAACCGCGTCGTGTTGGCGGCTCGCCGGCAGCCAGACCTATTTCTCGTTGCGCACGGGCGAAACGGGTCACGGAATCCATCAGCAAGAGTACACGTTTACCTTGATCACGGAAGTATTCAGCGATTGAGGTCGCCACAAACCCTGCCTTAGCCCTCTCCATTGCTGGACGATCTGAGGTAGCGACTACCAACACTGAACGTTTAAGGCCTTCTTCACCCAGATCCGATTCAATAAATTCCCGCACTTCGCGACCACGTTCACCGATGAGTGCCAGCACGGTAACATCAACTTCGGCGCTACGAATCAACGTAGATAACAGCGTACTCTTGCCGCCGCCCGCAGCGGCAAAAATACCCATACGCTGGCCTTCACCACAGGTCAGCAAACCGTCAATAGCCCGAACGCCGAGTGAGAGCGGGTGTTCAATCCGTTTGCGACTCATGGGTGCCGGAGCATCCCGATAAACCGGATACAAAGCTTGTGGTTCCGGCAACTGTCCGCCGGAAAATGGATTACCCAGTCCGTCAAGGACTTGCCCTAACAGATAATCACCCACACCAACCTGATGCATGGCTCCGGTTGGACTCACCTCAGTATTTGAAGAGATGCCAAACATCTCGCCAAGTGGCGTTAACAGGGCTTGATGTTGTTGGAACCCAATCACCTCTGCCAGGAGGGACAGTGTATTGTCAGGATTGCGTAAATGACAAAGTTCACCTATCCGCACACCGGGAATGACAGCCTTAAGTAATGTACCCGTGACTTGAGTAACCCTGCCGCGAATCTGAATTAGTCGACATTCATTAATAGCATGGCGCATTTGGCCGGGAATATGGTCAAGGGAAAGCTTCATGATCGTTTATATAACCTCTGCTGCGAGTACTATAAAGAAGGGAGAGGGGAAGGGATTGCAACCTGAGTCGGGAGTTTTTAGAAAATGGTTGGAGTTTGCGTAGCTGTTCCCAGCTTTGATCAGTGAAGCTTCCTGATTCACGGGTTGCTGCTTATGCTTGATGCATCTTACATCAGCTTCAATGGTCAGATAACGATGAATCCTGTCTTTGGCGATAGTTTACGGCGGATTTTGCTAAAAATTCACGGCTGATTTTGGCATAGGCGTCGGGACGGTATCTTTATAATTTGTCCATTATTAACTCTGATATGACAGGACTAGGCTATGGATATTATCCAGAATCATCTTCATTCGATGACTTTGTCAGAACCTGATGCCGGGATTACAGCACAGCAGGAGCAGGCCAGGGTCGGTCAGTTTCAGGGAGAGAAAGTAGTACTGGTTACTGCATCCCAGTCTTTTGCTGACGCGGCCGAAGAGCTGACTTTTGCATTTTCGGAACGCAAGGATATGCCGCTCTCCAGACGTAAAGTTAGCGATGGACATGCCAGAGTGCGGGAAATTGAGGCGTTGGTGGGTGAATACTTACAGAAAGTGCCGGATCTGGAGCGCCAACAAAAGGTTAAGGCGTTGATCTCTCATTTAAATAGTAGCCAGCTGACTAATATCGCTCAGTTACAGGCTTATCTGGAAAGTTTTTCTGGAGAGGTGAGTGAACAATTCTATGCGCTGAGTCAGGCCCGTGATGCGTTGGCAGGCAGGCCAGAGGCACGTGCCATATTGACATTGGTTGAACAAGAGTTGTCACGTTTAGCGCAAGAGCAAGGTATCGCTATCGAGTTAGGAGCCCGCATTACGCCTGATGCCACGGTAGCCGCCAGAGATGGGGTTGGTAATTTGCAAGCATTGCGTAACATCTATCGTGACGCTGTTATGGATTATCAAGGGCTGTCAGCGGCCTGGCGAGATATCCAAGCCAACTTCAAGAGCAGTTCTCTGATGGAAGTGACAGGATTCATCATGAAAGCCCTGAGCGCTGATCTGGACAGCCAACCGCGCCAACTCGATCCTATTAAGCTGGAACGTGTGATGAGTGACATGCATAAGCTCCGTCTGCTTAACAGTTTGTCGGTTCAGGTTGAGCAGTTATGGAAAAGCGTGGTAAAGGGGGAAAATCATGGCATACGGGCCTTCTGATCTTATGGGTGATGTCGTTTCTTTGATTGAGAAACGTTGGGCCAATGTGCGGGATGTTGAAATGCTCGGTCATGCTTTGAGCTTGCAGAATAGTCAAACTCAAATTCATTTCTACCGGGAGTTGAAGCGATTGATTCGATTGATTCCGGTGGAAGTGTTCAGTGATGAAGAACAGCGCCAAAACCTACTTAACTCTTGTCAACTGGCGCTTGATACAGCAATTGAGAGAGAAGAAGACGAATTGTGGTCAGGAGAGGGAGCATCATGAACTGGATAGAGCCACAATTGCTCCAGTTTTGTCAGGATTTGGGTATGGAGATGTCTGATGCTTCCAGTCCCTTAATCCAAATTGATTTTGAGTATTCTGGTACATTACAGATTGAGCGCTATGGTGGCTCATTAACGCTTTGGCTGGCCCGTGAAATTCCCTGGCATCAGGGGAGAGACGCGATGGTTAAGGCGATGTTACTTACTTTCAGCGGTCAGGGGCCTGAACTGCCCTTGCGTTGTGGCTGGTTGGGGGAAGATCGCCTATTATTGTTTGTGACATTAGATGAACGGCATATAACACTGCCTTTGCTGCATCAGGCATTTCGCTCTTTGCTAAGAGTACAGCGTGAGGCGCTCGCTTCGTGAGCAAAATCGCCTCCGCCCATATAGGAATTGAGCAACTAACGGCGATCAGCCGGGAAGAGATCGGGGTTGGCTTGCCTGATCGCTATGCGTTATTGCCCGATGGTCAATCCGTTGAGACTCACTCTGCACGTCTTTATCCAGCCAACAAGGCTGATCAGGCTTTGTTGGCTTTTGCCTGCCCACAAGATGGGTTTCACTCTCTGTTACGTCCCCATGACTTCCGTCAGGCTGTCAGTAGCTTGCGTGCAACTTTGCAACAAAGTGATGACATCAGGGTACAGCATGCTGTCTCCCTGCTGGAAAAGATGAATCAAGATGAACAGTTGTTGCAGATGGCCCTGCACTTGTTGCACAAGGTATAACCATGACTCTTAGTTATAAACAGCAAAGCGCTTTGCTGCTGCTCGGCTGGCTTCAACTCCAGTATGGTCATCCTGACCGAGCCCGTATTTTATTGGATGCATTACTGGTTTTGCATCCTGAACATCAGGAAGGACGCCGTGCTTTGGTGGTTTCATTACTTAAATTGCAAGAGGGGAGTGTAGCGAAAGAACATTGTGCTCTCTTACAGGATCAGGGAGAACAAAGTGAGGCTCTTTGGCTTTGTGTCAGTCGCGCCTGCCAACAGGAAGGGAACCTGGAAGAAGCACGCAGTGCTTATCAGCGTTATCTTTCTCAAGGGACCGTACTATGAATCGCGGGCTTGAGTTATTAAGTCGGATCGGCGAGCGCAAAGATATTATGCTGGCAATACTATTGCTGGCGGTTGTCTTCATGATGATTCTGCCACTTCCTCCTTTCCTGCTGGACATTCTGATCGCTATTAACATAACCATCTCTGTCGTACTAATGATGATGGCGGTTTATATAAACTCCCCCTTGCAGTTTTCCGCTTTCCCTGCGGTATTACTGGTAACGACTCTGTTTCGTCTGGCACTTTCAATCAGTACCACCCGGATGATCCTCTTGCAGGCTGACGCCGGGAAGATTGTTTATACCTTTGGTAATTTCGTGGTTGGTGGAAACCTGATCGTGGGGATAGTGATCTTTTTGATCATTACCATCGTACAATTTATCGTCATCACCAAAGGTTCAGAGCGTGTGGCTGAGGTTAGCGCGCGTTTTTCCCTTGATGCTATGCCTGGTAAGCAGATGAGCATCGATGGAGATATGCGTGCTGGCGTTATCGACGTCAATGAAGCCAGGGAAAGACGCAGCACTATCGAGAAAGAGAGCCAGATGTTTGGTTCGATGGATGGTGCGATGAAATTTGTTAAGGGTGATGCTATTGCCAGTCTCCTTATCATCTTTGTCAACATTCTGGGTGGAATAACCATAGGTGTCACTCAGAAGGGGATGTCTGCTTCTGATGCATTGCAGCTCTACGCCATTTTGACCGTGGGTGATGGCATGGTTTCTCAGGTTCCGGCTCTGCTGATTGCCATCACCGCCGGTATCATTGTTACCCGGGTTTCGTCGGAAGACTCTTCAGATCTGGGCAATGAGATTGGTGAACAGGTCATCGCTCAACCAAAGGCACTGTTGATTGGTGGTGTTTTATTGGTGTTATTTGGTCTGATTCCCGGATTTCCGACATTAATCTTTTTTATGCTTGCGCTGGTGGTGACTGGAGGGGGTTATTTTCTGTTCCAGCGTCAGCGGCAAGACAATGTTAGTCAGCAAGCGGATCTTCCCAGCTTGTTAGCCCAAGGGGCAGGTGCCCCGGCGGCCAAACCGAAGGCCAAGATCGGCAGTAAGGCTAAGGGCGGGAAACTTAGCGAAAAAGAAGAATTCGCTATGACGGTTCCTTTACTTATTGATGTAGACGCCGGGTTACAGGCTGAATTGGAAGCCATTTCGCTTAATGATGAATTAATTCGGGTACGACGTGCACTCTATTTAGACTTAGGCGTACCCTTTCCAGGTATCCACTTACGCTTTAATGAGGGTATGAAGGCGGGAGAGTACCTGATCCAGCTACAAGAAGTGCCCGTTGCCCGTGGTCGTCTACGTTCAGCGCATTTGCTGGTACAGGAGCCGGTCAGTCAATTAGAACTGTTGGCTATCCCTTATGAAGAAGGAGAGCCATTATTACCTAATCAACCCACTTTGTGGGTAGCCGAAACTCATCAGGAACGTTTGGCTAAGTCGGGGATGGCGGTTTTATCCATGTCTCAGGTGATCACCTGGCATTTGTCACATGTGTTGCGGGAGTATGCTGAAGATTTTATTGGTGTGCAGGAGACCCGCTATCTTTTGGAGCAGATGGAGGGCAGCTACGGCGAGTTGGTCAAGGAGGCTATGCGCATAATCCCATTGCAACGGATGACGGAGATACTACAACGGCTGGTAGGAGAAGATATCTCGATCCGTAATACACGTGCGATTCTTGAAGCCATGGTGGTATGGGGGCAAAAGGAGAAAGACGTAGTGCAGTTGACGGAATATATTCGCAGTAGCCTCAAGCGCTATATTTGTTACAAGTATGCTAACGGCAATAACATCCTGCCTGCTTATCTTTTGGATCAGCAAGTCGAGGAGCAGATTCGGGGAGGTATTCGTCAGACGAGCGCGGGCAGTTATCTGGCGCTAGACCCGGCGGTAACGCAAAGTTTCCTTGAACAGATGAAAAAAACGGTGGGCGATTTAACGCAAATGCAAAATAAGCCGGTGTTGATCGTATCAATGGATATTCGCCGTTATGTACGTAAGTTAATTGAAGGTGATCACCACGGCTTGCCAGTGCTCTCGTATCAAGAGTTGACTCAACAGATCAATATCCAACCGCTTGGTAGGGTGTGTCTATGAACCGTGATCCGCTTATCTCTTGGTTTGAGGAGCAAGGTTATTCGGTACAGCCTCACTGTATGGGGAGTAGCCCAATTCCTCTTGGCTGGCGTGTATGGTGTGAAGGCTGCGAAATTGCCTGGCGCTATGATGCACCACGAGTTTGGATCGTGATGTTACGCCGTACCTGGCAGCGCCGAGGGCTTGCTAATCCATTTGCGCCCCTTTATTTGTTGGCAACAGCAACGATGGCTGTGCTTGGGCCGGGTAGCCGACTTTATGGTCAAGTTAATACTTTGGTTGACTCTCCCCTTAATGATGAACGTTTAGCTCGGTTCTATCACCGCTGGACAGGCGCGAGTGAGGTCGCGCCTGGCTGGTTCGAGTTAGAAGCCAGTCGCGTTATCTCGTTACATCAGATGAGAAAACAACAAAAAAAAGTCCAACTCTGACAGGAAGAATCAATATCTCTCTTTATTATAGGAGTCACTGATGCAAGAGGAACCCAATGCCAAAGTACTGCAAGCAGCTGAGGAAGCCATTAAGGACAGTGATCACAGACTGCAATTGTTACAGGAGATGTGGCAGTCTCTGGGCATCAACCCAAATGTGGGGGCAGAACTGTTTGGCCATACTGACGTTACTTTGGTTCAGAGTGCTGAGCAAGAGTTGCTGACAGAAGTTAATCGCTTACGAAGCAACCATCCTCACTCTTTAGAAGAGGGAAAGCGTTTCCGTCGCCCACCTCGTATGCGTGGCATTATTGTATAAGGATTTGAAGGTGGAAATTAAACCATATCAAAATGA
Source organism: Photorhabdus sp. RM322S (assembly GCF_042879395.1). Lineage (NCBI taxonomy): Bacteria > Pseudomonadati > Pseudomonadota > Gammaproteobacteria > Enterobacterales > Morganellaceae > Photorhabdus > Photorhabdus sp. RM322S. The sequence continues at coordinate 21,549 of NZ_JBHFKW010000031.1, read as the reverse complement.
CCCACAGCTTTTCTGGAGCAGTCTGAAAGATGTTTCTCTGGATCAACTACGGGGTTCTAAATCTTCGAAGCTTGATGAACTGGTTAATCTTATTATTGATAAGGGAATCAAGATTGAATCTGGTTCTGATGTTATCACTAACGATAAAGAACTTCTGAAAAAGCTGATTGCCTATTTTCTGCCAGCGGACGCTATTGTCAAAGATGGTCATTTAGATAGCCAAATAAAGAATGGAATCAAGGATCTTAAATCCTTCTTGGATAGCACGACATTAAAAACTTGGACATTAAGAGATTTTCTGGCTGCTGTTCATTTTAATTTAACGCCGGATCGTCTTGATGATGATGTAATCGATATATTTGTTTCTGTTATGTCAGGCCATGATAAAAAACGACTTGAGTTACGTGATGAACTGGCGGCATTGACCGCAGAACTAAAGATTTACAGTGTTATTCAGTCGGAGATTAACAAGAAATTAGCGGCTGATAAGAATCAAGAGCTTTTTATTAATGATGGAAAATCCTTCAACCTGCTGGACCATGAGAAGTACGGTTTTAGTGATAAGGCTACTTTTGAGAATAGTGCTGAATGTAAGTTGTTGAGTAAGATGTTCCCTAAATCAAAAGAAATTTCTATTAGGGATTTCTTAGAAAGCCCTAATAAGCAAAGTGGAGCTATGACAGGTCTGGAGACATCATATAAATATGATAAGGATAATAACAAACTGGCTAACTTTTCTACTTCGGTCAACGATCGCGTAAATCCACTAAACAATACTGTCCAGGAAAAAACCACGCGTTTAAATGACGTGAGTTCTCGCTACAACGCTGCTATTGAAGCGTTAAACCGTTTTATCCAGAAATACGACAGCATTATGCGTAATATTCTCGGCGCAATTTAAGGAATAATTATGGAGCACCAAGAAACACCTACCACTTCTGACCAGTACGCACAAGAATTGGAGTCCTTTCTTCACGACGGCGGTACCCTTGCCATGTTGAAGGATGTCTCCAGTGATACGCTGGAACAGCTTTATTCATTAGCGTTCAATCAGTACCAGTCAGGTAAATGGCAGGATGCGCATAAGATATTCCAGGCCTTATGCATGTTGGATCATTATGACTCCCGGTTTTTTCTTGGGCTGGGGGCATGCCGTCAGGCAATGGGACAATTGGAGCAGGCGATTCAAAGTTATAGCTACGGAGCGATGCTTGATATTAATGAGCCTCGCTTTCCATTTCATGCTGCTGAATGTCTCCTGCAATTAGGAGAGCTTGATGGGGCCGAGAGTGGCTTCTACTCGGCTCAACAGCTTGCGGCAGCTTTGCCGGAACAGGCTGCTTTGGCTGCCAGTTCTAGCGCAATGTTAGAAGCCATCACAATAAAAAGGACTCAGGAAGATGACTCTGATAGCAAATGAACACCAAGTTCCTCTATTGCGAGGCGGTTTTCAGGTTGATGATATCCCTGTGGCTACACCTCCTAAAGAGGATTATCGCGTTACGCCTAGCCAGGCTGGTAACGTATCGTCTGATGTAGCTAAGTTACGAGGGGTATCATTGCCGGAACCATTAGCAGTGAGTAATACTCGTCTTGATGTTCAGCAACAAGGGAAAATAGCTAGTCTGGTCGCATCGGTTACGCAAGGAGCTTTGTTGGCAACAGGGCTGACAACAAAGCTGACAGCAGAGTTGAAAGAAACTTCGCGGTTGGCCTCTTTGGCGATGTCCTCACTTGCGGAATTAGAAATTGAACTGGGCAAACTGACCAGTGAGATCGAGCGTACTCAAACGAAGCTCAATATCCAGAATATCCAGCGGGCGCGTCAGGAAAGCTTGCAGAAAATGGATGAGAACCAGCAGAAGATCAAAGAAGCAGAAAATTCTGCTAAAGAGGCGCAAAAATCTGGGTTGTTTTCCAAAATCTTCGGTTGGATCAGTGCGATTGCCTCAATTGTGGTCGGGGCGATAATGGTTGCTACTGGGGTTGGTGCGGTAGCAGGCGCTATGCTGATTGCCGGAGGGGTAATGGGTGTGGTGTCTCAGGGGCTGCAACAAGCGGCTCAGGACGGTTTAATCAGCAAGGAAACCATGAAGTGGCTGGGGCCAGTAATAACTGCGATTGAGGTTACGATGGCGGTGGCAGCAGCGGTAGTCAGTTTCGGTGGTTCAGCCGCTGGCTTGATAGCCAAAATGGGCGCTAAGATGGGCGTTAAAGTGGCTGAGGTGACGGCTAAGATGGCAGTAAAGGCGGCAGAGCTTTCGGCAAAAGTCGCCGGTACAGCGGCTAATGCAGCTAATACTGTGTCTCGTAGTGTGAAAGTAGGTATTCAGGTGAGTGATGTGGTTGTTGATTTAGCTAATGGTGGTGCTCAAGCTGCCAATTTTGCGTTCCAGAGTAAAGCGGCTAATCGACAAGCAGATGTACAACTTTCACGTAGCGAATTGACGGCATTCCAGGCTGTTATGGATAAGCTTAAAGAGGAACTGTCCCAGATGGTGGAATCTTTCCAACATGTAATGGAGATGGTTTTTCAGATGCTCAATGCTAGGGGTGACATGATGAACAATCTTGCCAGCCGACCTCATGGAATTTAGGGAATAAAAAGATGAATACTATTGATAGCTTTAACGGTTCTCAGGCGATCACTTTCAGCAACACAACTGATGTTGTGGTTGATAAAAATTCTGTCGCAACAACACATGAAGCCGCGATCCAGCAGTCGGAAAAAACTGGGCGTATGGATAAGGTTGATTTGATTGCACCACGACAGGGCCTTGATCTCAGTCGGTTAGGTAATGTTAAGCAAGAATTGACTAGCACATTGGATATGATGTCGTTGCTTTTTGAGATCGCTAGGAAGATGCGTGAATTGGGTATTTTGCAGCGTGATACCGAAAACAAGGCAACGATTGATGCTCAGAAGTCACAAGTAGATGAGATGCGTCATAGTGCCAAGTTGACGATTGCTATGGCTGTTGTTTCAGGTGTAATGGCGTTTGGTTCAGCATTGATGGGTGGCTTCTCTGCTTTTAAAAATAGTCAGTCGATTAAGCAGCAGAAGACGCTGGACAATAATATTGCTGGCCGTAACGAATTAATCGACATCAAGATGCAACAGTTGGGTAAGAGTAGCGATACGGATCGGGCAGCGATTGGTAAAGTATGGGATACAGCGCAAGATGCTGACAAGAATGCTCTGAAATCTCTTACACTGGTTTTTGATAATCGTAACAGCAAGCAGCAGATCTCCAGTTCGGTGATGAACGGTTTAAGAGATATGTCTAATAACGCAGTGCAGGTAGAACAAGGACTTTCTCAGGCCAAAGCCAAGGAACATGAAGTCGATGCGTCTGTTGCCCAGCATGAAAAACAAAAGAGTGAAGAGCAGATATCATTGAATAACAACTTTATGAAAGATGTCTTGCAGTTGTTGCAACAACTCTCTCAGAGCCATAATCAGGCATGGCGTGCGGCGGCTGGTGTGGTGTAATCCTGGTAGCCGATAAACGGATATTGTAAGTATGAGCGTCCAGAAAAGGGCGCTCAATTTGTTAATAACGCTTTGGTTTCTTTATCAGAACTTTGGTTTACCAAGGTTAGTATAAAACTAAACTGACTAAGAGAACCTATCTCACGACAGTATTCACTTGAAATAGTCATCTTCGCAGGACATTTTATAGAGCAGAATGCGTTATAGAAAAAGCACTTCACCTATGATTTTGTACTCAGTTTACAATCACCAGAGTGACTTTTTTATTAAAAGAACTGTCTTTGAGTGACAGAGGCATAAAAGATGATGGTAGTAAACTAACTCCCTTTTCTGCGGGAGTAACCCGTTTGCTTAACCGCGCGGTAACTTCAAGTTTACCTGATTTCCTTCTCTGCGGGAGTAATCCATGGATGTGATAGTTATCATCAACCAAGTTTTGGCTGAATTTGCTGCCAAATTTGGTTTGCCACACTTAGCTTTAAATCATGAAGGTGTGGCTGCTCTCTGTTTTGATGAGCATCTTAACCTCTCTTTGATCTTAATTCCTGAACGTGACCAACTCGTTTTACAGGTAGATGTTGCTGATATCACTGCTGTCGGGGAAGGAATTTTCCGTCAGTTAGCCAGTTTTAATCGTCATTGGTATCAGTTTGATCTTCACTTTGGTTTTGATGAATCAACTCAGATGGTACAGCTTTATCGGCAAATGTCAGCTAGTCGGCTGAGTCTAGCTGCTTTTGAGGAGAGCCTTTCGAGTATGTTGGATCATGTCGAGTTTTGGCAGGAGTTATTGCAGGCTCAACTTCCGACCGACTCTGAACTGAGTAAATCTCTGGGAATGAGAGTATGAAAATTGATAATTCATTACCTATTCATTTAACAAACGTATCTCATGAGAATGACAATCTTTGTTGTGGTCGCCGGGTTATACCTGGGCATGTACCGCAAAATGTTCATGAGCCGCTTTCTGTGGTATTGAGTAGAGGTCTTGTAATAGAGCTTGAACATGAGATGGCATTACAGCGCTTGTTGGATGGGCAGCATACCCCGTTATCACAACGTAGAATCAGCTTGTTATGATCAAAATAGGGCTGGCATTGCTGTGTTTGCTGATTACCGGATGTGTCAGTGAGGTAATCAAGAATGACGCATCACCGTTGATTGAGGGGGATGTAACCATGCCAGTTTCTCTGCCCAGAACAGCAAATATTGAGCTGTCATTGTTTACTGTTGTTGAAGGAAAGGTATTGATAGTGGGTGAGATGAATTATCGCCTGGATATGTTACCTCTCATTTTTTCTATGCGTTTAAATCCACAGTTTTCCCATGATGAGTTGTTTTTAAGAACCCGCCTGCGCTGGGATGGGAAACGAGCGGTACAAGCAAAGAGTCAACAACGAATCGTGACAGGAAAAAGAATTGTAGTGCAATTGTCTCTTTTTCCTTGTTATCCAGAGTGTCTATGAGCCTGAGTAGTCAATATCTTGGGCTGTTTAATTTACATTATCTTATATTGAATGATTTCATGGGATATTTTCTTGTTTATATTATCTAATATATAATTTAATTAATTTTCAGTATTAAATATCTATGCAGTAATACGCTGTGTGAATTGCTATCTTTATATTTTTACATTTCATGTTCAAGATTGAATAGTCTCGCTGATAATATGTTATTAAATCCATTTAGTCATGTATGGGATAAGAATAATATGTAACATAAGCCATTTTAAATATCCTTATTTGAAGTTAATATCAATCTTAATTATTTAAAATTCAATAAACTAATATTTTTATCAAAATATCGATAAATAAAAAATCTACCAAAATTGGTATTGCGATATCTGGAATGTTGATTAATAAATGGTATTATTTGTTAGGTGCTCTTTACAAATTAATACAATGACTTTCTTTATATTCTTATCCTAATATTTATATTACAAACGAAAGGCGTGATTGTTTTTACTTCTTTTATATCAGAGTATTTATTCATATTAAGGCGATTTTTGAAAATAAGGTATTCTTACCCAAAATTGACATGCTAAAATACCAGGATAATGACATTAATAGTGGGTAGAGATGTGGATCATAAAATTTATCTGATAAAGATATGACTGTTTAATCATTGCAACTTTATTCTGTCTTATTTACGAGTTTATTTATATTGGTTCAATAAAATTGAGTTGTTATGGCTATCGTTACATGAAGCAGTAACATGTAAATTTTCTATTTTTTTCTTTTCATACTTCACTATTAACTATTTTAGTGAAATTTTTTAATTTGATCTACAAATCGCTCTTAAAATATTGTATGGTTTATGAATAGCAACGAGCAAAAGGCACATTTTTATCATGAAAATAATGTTTTTATTAAAAACGATTAATACATTAGAGGGATTATAGATGTTTCAGTTTGACATTACTATTATTATACCTGTTTTTAATGATGAAGATAATATAGTCTATTTGCTAGATTCAATATCTTCGCAAGAAAATATTAATTTTGAGGTCATTATTATTAATGATGGATCAACTGATAATAGCTTAGCGGTAATCAAGGAATATGAAAAAAGAGATAATAGAATACGAATCTTCAATCAAGAAAATAGTGGTGTCTCAATAGCTAGAAATTGTGGCATAAAATATTCTAGAGGTGAGTGGATCTTATTTGTTGATAGTGATGATTGGTTAAAACCACAAATATTAAGGAAATGGCTTGATCAAGCCCTTGAACAAAGATTAGATGTGTTAATTGGTAATGGCGTGAGTTTTACAGAAGATCCATTCTCACAAGAGAATAAAAGAATAACACGTAGACAGCCTTATGGTAGTGTGTTAACGGGTGAAGAATGGATAGAGTATTGTGTTAAATGTAGAGAATGGCCACATTTTGTTTGGTTACAACTGGTTAAAAAAGAATTGATTATAAATAACCAATTGAATTTTATAGAAAATACCCTCCATGAGGATATTTTATGGACAATTAATTTGTCACTTATAGCGAATCGAATCGGCTTCTGTGAGGAGCTATTGTATTGTTATCGACATAATCCAAAATCAATAACTCGATCAAAAGAAATTAAAAAATTATATCATCGAGCTGACAGTTATATTACTGTAGTTGATTCAATTATTAAAATATCAAAAGGAATTAAATGTAAAAATTCGTTAAAAAGATCACTTAATCGTCATGCAATAAGGGAGGTAGGAAGTTTTTTTATTTTGTATAGAAAAAAGATACAAGATCCTGCTTTAAAAAAATTGTTAGCGAAACGTTTTGTTCGCCAAATTGCTTTGAGCGATTTATTATTTGGTGCGCATAATTACCATGAAGTATGGTTTGTTATACGTTGTAATTTAATCTTATTATTAAATAAATTCATTAATTGGTGACTACGATGTTCTGAATGTAAATTTCTCTGATGTAATTACTTGGTTGCTTCATAATTTATTGGAATAGATAACTCAACGTTTAACGCTGACGGTGAAGATTGTAAGATTAATGGGTTAACTGATTACTGGTGTAGCATTGTTCATTTTTTGTTACCATGTGATGTGTAAATTGCGTACGATACTGAAAAAGAAACCCAGCGTAGTATTTATAATCTCTTTACTAAGGATAGGATTATGAGTCAATTTCACTGCAATAATATAACAATAGATTACAATGACAATGGAGTCGGTCCAATAACATTGCTACTGCTTCCTGGATGGTGTGAGCCTAAAACGGTTTTTATTCCATTTGAAGCGTTGGCTGAGGAAACTTTCAGAGTGATTAGTTTGGATTGGCGTAATCATGGGTTATCCTCCCAATCTGCATTGCCATTAACGCCAGAGATGTTGTTAAATGATGTTGTTTCTTTCATTAATTCATTAGATATAGAACAGCTTATACTGGTCTCAGTTGCTCATGCCAGTTGGATTGCTGCCGATATAGCAGAGATAATGCCAGAGAGAGTATCTACACTCGTATTTCTTGATTGGATTATGACTAACCCTGATCCTGCATTTTTTCAGTCAATTAGCGATATACAAGATCCTGAAGATTGGATTTCAGCAAGAGATTCTTTATTTAATTTCTGGCTGGGGGGAGGAAATAATAAAATTGTTATGGATCATTTAGTTAAAGAAATGTCACAAATAGATTTCCCTGTGTGGGAGGCGGCCGGAAAGGCGATAGTTGGAGCATATAGTAGATACGGCTCTCCCTTAGGACGATTGAAAATTTTTTCCGGAGGGCATCAATGTATTCATATTTATTCTTTGGACAGAAGTGATAATTATTTACTTGAGCAGCAAAAATTTTCCTTCGAGCACTCATTCTTCCAGGTTAAGCGATTGGAAAATGCCAAGACCCATTTAGGGATACTTGAACAACCTGAAGCGGTTTATCGTGTATTAAAAGACTTTATATTAAAGGCACAGTAATAAGCCTTGCCTTTTAATTTAAGGATACGATGTCGGAAAATTAAAAAATAAATTTTAAATTTTGTTTTTATAAAAAATCAATAATGGTTATCAGGGGGGATATTATCTTGTTGGAATGGTTAATACGCTAATAAGTTATATATCTGTTAATTTTTATCACTTCCTGACACATAATGATACACATCCGGTGTTTGTTGATGAGCACGGAATTATACTAAATGTAAGTAATCACATTACAAAATTTAAGGCTGCGCTATGTGTGGCCTTTTCTTATTCTACTGATTTCGCAGTATTCCTATTAACTCAAATTTAAGGCTACACGGCAGCCTGTGGATTCCCATTATATCAATGGGAGGAAAGGATGAAATACATGGATAAACAGCCTGACATTTGGATGCAGCTATGGTTATGGCTGCTGTCAGTCAAAGAGCAAGGTATAGGTGCGGCACTGGCTGCTGCAATGGCTTATCTCAGGGGTAGATATAACGGAGGTAAGTTCTGGACGACAATTATGGATGCCATCATGTGCGCCATGATTGCTTGGTTTATTCGTGATGTGCTGGATTTCTTTGGTATGAGTACGGATTTGGCTTACATCGGCAGTGTCATTATTGGTTATCTGGGAACTGACTATTTCGGTCAGATCTTAAGAAAAGTGGTTAATAACAAAACAGGCAATAAGTAAAAGGAGTAAATGATGAGCAGAGGCATTCGAAATAATAACCCCGGCAATATCCGTTGGAGTGATGATTGGCAAGGTTTGGTTCCTGAATCACAGCGTACCGATAACGCTTTTTGTCAGTTTGTCGGTCCTGAATATGGTATTCGGGCAATGATTAAAATTTTACATAATTACAATAGAAAATATGGTCTCAAAACAGTGAAGGGGATCATTTCACGCTGGGCACCCCCCAATGAGAATAATACCGAGGGTTATGTTAATCGTGTGTGTAAAGACACCGATGTTACCTGCGACCAAGTTGTTGATGTGTTTAATCAGGTATTTATGACCAAACTCATTAAGGCCATTATTACCGTAGAGAATGGTAGTCAGCCCTATAACAACGCGGTCATTGATAAAGCCTTTTCACTTTTATAGGGCGATATGATGAAGTTTAACTCACACGGTTACACCTTCGTTGCACTGGTTCTTGTCTCGTTGGTGGCGCATCACTATTACGGTAAGTACACCCAACAGCTTGATACGACAGTCCAGCTACAGAGCGAGTTGCTGGAGCAACAGAATGAAATCGCCAGTCAGCAGGAGAGGATAAAACTCCTGTCTGAACTGGATAATCAATATACAAAGGAACTTGCTAATGCCAAATCTGAAATTGATGCTCTTCGTGGTGATGTTGCCGCTGGCCGCCTCCGGTTGCGTATCGCGGCAACCTGTAATCAAAGCGAAGCCGGTTCCTCCGGCAGCATGGGCGATGCAGGAGCCCCACGATTTAACCCGGCAGCTGAACAAGATTATTTCGATCTCCGAAGAATGATTGTTGAGAACGAAAAGCAAACTAAATATTTGCAGGAGTATATCAAAACTCAGTGTCAATAGCTGAGTTTTGATCATGTTATTTCACAATGTCAAACAAGGTAGGTGTGGGTTGGTTATCAGGCAAGTATGCTTAAAGTTAAACAGGGGATACTGTGTTTTGTAACACAACCCGATAACCATCAATATCTTCAAATGTTTTACCATTAACATCCCAGTATGGATTGTAAGAAGGAACAGTGATAAAACCAGCGGTTTCTATTAACGATATTTGATGTGACCACTCTGAATGGTCTGATATATAGAAGGCCAGTAAATTATCTTGTGTGGGTGCTTTGCCTGCTGTTGTACCATGATGATGTGTAAATTCGAGATGCCAGGGATGATCTGGATGTCCTAATATGATGCCATCAAAGTTTTCATGATTTTCGAATTGACCTAAAATAATAAACCCTAAACCTTGGCAGTACATGTCGGCAACCTGATTTAAGTTATCGGTTGGTCTGGCTATTCTTAGGATGGCTGATTTGTGCATGATAGTCCCAGTTGATAAAATTTTTATGGAATATATTCAACCTTCAGGTTTTCTGTCTCTAATATAAAACAATCAATAATAGTAGTGGATAATCGTGAAAAGTACAGGCTCAAATCACAAATCCGCTTATGTGAACACCCGCTTGATGCAAGTTAGTGTGTATTTTTTCCGCCAATGTAATCTCAATCATGTATTCAATTTCGATAAATTCTGATGAATGTTCTTGTCATCTTGCATCAGAGGGATGTGGTTCTTACTTTCTGTTTGCAATAATACCTTATAAAATACATTCCATAATTAAATAGTTAATTAATATATTATTTGTTTGATTTATATTTATTTAATAGTTTGAATTCCTCAAAAGTGTTAAGTTGATTTCTATTGTTTTTACAAAGTGATATGACCAGCAACATAGAGGCTTGTGATACTTAAGCAAAATTTTTATATTATATTATATTTTATTATATTATAATCTGGTTTTCTTAGGGAGATTATAATTAATACTAATTGATGTATTTTTTTGTTTATTATTTTTTAAGGATAAATTTCTGATGAATATTAAGGAATTAATTATAGTTCTGGCATCATCCTGTTCTATGTTATTAGGTGGTTGTACGGTTGCTCCTGGGAGTAGTCTTCCTGTTTATAATAAAGAAATAATCAATGGTAATGATAGTAACTATGATATTAATAATTTGGTAAATGTTTATCCGGTAACACCACAGTTAATTGAAAATTTACGAGTAAACTCTGCTATTGCACGTCCTAATCCTGAGTTAGATAAAGAATTACAGCAATATGAATACCGTATTGGTGTGGGTGATGTCATTATGGTTACTGTCTGGGATCATCCTGAATTGACAATACCAGCAGGGCAATATCGTAGTGCCAGTGATACGGGTAACTGGGTTCATTCTGACGGAACGATTTTTTATCCATATATTGGCAAACTTCATGTGAAAGGGAAAACGGTCACTCAAGTGCGTACTCTGATTACAGAGAAGTTATCAAAATATATCGAATCTCCTCAGATTGATGTAAATATTGCTGCGTTTCGTTCACAAAAAGCCTATATAACAGGCGAAGTTGCCAAGTCTGATCAACAACCTATCACCAATGTTCCTTTAACTATTATTGATGCGATTAACCATGCCGGTGGTTTGACCGAAAATGCTGACTGGAAAAGGGTCATTTTGACTCATAAGGGAAAGGAGACAATTATTTCTCTGCAAGATTTAATGCAAAATGGTGATCTGAAGCAAAATCGTCTGCTCTATTCCGGCGATATCTTATATATTCCTCGTAATGATGATTTGAAAGTATTTGTGATGGGAGAAGTCAGAAAACAGAGCACTTTGCGTATGGATCGTAGTGGTATGACCTTGACAGAAGCATTGGGTAACGCTGAAGGTATGGATCAATTATCAAGCGATGCGAGTGGAATTTTTGTTATCCGTTCATTGCGCAATATGCCTGATAATAATGGAAAAATAGCTAATATCTATCAGCTCAATGCTAAGGATGCAACAGCATTAATCTTGGGAACTGAGTTTAATTTACAACCTTATGATATTGTTTATGTTACCAGTGCGCCAATTGTTCGTTGGAATCGGGTTATCAGTCAGTTGGCACCAACGATATCAAGTATTAACAACCTGACTGAAACAACCCGATGGATTCGTACGTGGCCTAATTAATGTTTAATTCTATTCTGATTGTATGTGTGGGTAATCTTTGTCGATCTCCAACAGGGGAGCGTTTATTGCGGCAGCTATTTCCTCAGAAAGAGATTTATTCTGCGGGAATATCGGCTTTGACAGGAAAACCTGCACATGAGCTCTCAAGTAAGGTTGCGTCCAGACATGGATTGTCTTTGGAAGGGCATACCGCACGCCAGCTAACCAGTGAATTATGCCAGCAGTCAAGCCTGATTCTGGTTATGGAAAGAAAACATATTGAGGCTGTAAACCGGATAAACCTAGGGGCAAGAGGGAAAACAATGCTTTTTGGTCATTGGTTAAGTGAAATGGAGATTCCTGATCCTTATAAATCCGATATTGAGGTTTATGAATATGTATATCAATTGTTATTTAAGAGTGCTAATGGTTGGTTAGGTAAATTATAACTTATAAGTATTTTTTGATTCTGGGTTTTTTATTTTTCATTACTTCTTAATAAAGTAATTATAGGCTTTTTATGACTACATCAGATAAATCAAGTCACACACATACGGATAGTGATGAAATTGATTTAGGCCGTCTTCTTAGTGCCTTATTCGACTATCGCTGGGCTATTGGCGGAATCACTCTCTTATTCATGGTTATTGGTCTTGGTTATTCCTTGATTGCGACACCTGTATACAAAGCGAATGCTTTATTGCAGGTTGAAAAGAAAAGCAGCGCACTATCTTTAGTCGGGGACATGACGGATATGCTGTCTGGAAGACAGTCAGATACATCAGCAGAACTGGAACTATTAGTTTCACGAATGATAATAGGCAAGACGGTAAAGGACTTGAATTTGGATATTCAGGTTACAGCCGACTATTTTCCTGTGATAGGCAAGGGAATTGCCCGTCTTCGAGGTATGCCTAAGCCTGACATTGTTATTAAAAATTTTACGGTATCATCAGAGCGTATTGGTAAAGTTATAAAAATATATGTTGATGATTCAGAAAATTATCAGTTGGAGTTTGACGATCAGGTTTTTCACGGGCAAGTGAACAAGGTACTTGATGCTGATGGCATAAATTTGCTTATCTCAAATATCTTAGCCCCTCCAGGGCAAAGTCTTACATTGGTTAAACGGCCCCGGTTGGATGCCATTCGTTCGCTGCAACAAGCTTTACGGGTAACGGAGAAAGGAAATAATACCGGCATTATCTCGCTTGAAATAGAAGGTGATGACCGTAAAAGAATAAAATCGATACTTGATAGTGTCAGTAAAAATTATTTGCAACAGAATGTGACAAGAAAAACTGAAGAGGCTGAGAGTAGTCTTAGTTTTTTAAAGAATCATTTGCCTAAAGTTAAAATGGCGCTCAATAATTCTGAAGAGCTGCTTAATCAGTATCGTCAGGCTAATGAATCTGTCGATTTATCACTTGAAGCAAAATCAGCTCTGGAGACATTGGTCCAGATTGAGAAACAGCTTAATGAGTTGACTTTCAAAGAAGCTGAGTTACAGCAATTGTATACTAAACAACACCCTGCTTATGTTGCTTTGCTTGATAAACGGAAGACGTTGGCTGAGACTAAAAAGGAGCTGAATCAGTCAATCAAACGGTTACCGAAAACACAGCAGGAAATTTTACGTTTAACCCGGGATGTTCAGGTTGGGCAAGAAATTTATGTGCAGTTACTCAATAAACAGCAGGAACTAAACATTTTGAAAGCTGGGACGGTTGGTAATGTTCGTATTATTGATGAAGCTGTTGTAGAAAGTTCAGCGGTAAAACCGAAAAAGCCACTGATCATTGCCGCTATGACGATGTTAGGGCTTATATTGTCAATCGGAGTCGTTTTATTAAGAGTAATGTTCCGTAAAGGAATTGAAAGCCCTGAGCAATTGGAAGAAATTGGGGTTTCCGTTTATGCAACTATCCCACTATCTGAGACTCAGGCTAAACTTGAACAGCAACAGAAAAAGAGAACTCATCGTCAGAAATTGCGGTTATTAGCTATTCATGATCCTACTGATTTGGCTATTGAAGCATTGCGGAGTCTTAGAACAACCCTGCATTTTTCAATGATGGAATCCGCGAACAAAGTTATTCTTCTTTCTGGTTCAGCGCCTGAATTGGGGAAATCTTTTATTTCGGTGAACCTTGCGGCGGTATTGGCATTAGGTAATAAACGCGTTCTTTTAATAGATGCAGATATGAGAAGAGGCCATTTGCATAAGGTGTTGGAAAGTTCTCAATCTCTGGGGCTTTCTGAATACTTGGCTGGTCAGAATCAGTTAAAAGAGGTTATTACCAGAACCTACCTTACTGAGCTTGATTTTGTCAGTCGAGGCAATATTCCGCCTAATCCGTCAGAGCTGCTTATGCATAATAGATTCAAGGAATTATTATCCTGGGCAGAAGAGCATTATGATTATGTCTTGGTAGATACTCCACCTATTTTAGCCGTAACCGATGCTGCGATTATTGGGAGATATGCAGGAACTTCATTGTTAATTGCCCGTTATTATAAAACGAGAGTTAAAGAAGTTGATGTCGCTATTCGCCGATTTGAGCAAAATGGCACTCATATTAAAGGTGTGTTGCTAAATGCGGTAGAGAAAAACTCCAGTCTCTATTATGGTGGACATTATCAATACAGTTATAAGGATTGACCTTTTTCTCCGGCTTTAGGCCGGAGAAATTTTATCAATCAAATCTTACTATATTCTGGTTTTTCTTATTCAAAATTAACCGCAGGCTTGCATGATTTCGTTATATTGTTGCTGGTCATGGTACATTTGCAGATAGACTTGATATTTAGCCTGATGGAATAAAAATGTCTCTTTTTCCGGTTTGATAATATTGCCGTCACGTACCATCGATTTTGCTGCCTGAGTGAAGTCTGCAAAAAAACCGCAGGCAACAGCGCCAAGCAAAGCAGAACCAAGATTGACTGCGTCCTCTTCCTGAGGCAGATGAATTTCACGTCCGGTGACGTTGGCGTATTCACGTAGCCATAATGGGTTTTTAGTTGCGCCACCACATATAGCTAATCTGTTTATCTGGTGTCCGGCTTCTACTAATGCATCAATAATGTGACGAGTGCCATAAGCGATAGATTGCAGGGTTGCCAGGTAATAGCGGGCCAGAGCATCACGACCATTTTCCAGCGTGAGCCCACTTACCATTCCCTTGGCGTTAGGATTTGCTCTTGGTGAACGGTTGCCGTGATGGTCAGCTAAAATATGTAAATGAACAGTTGGGTATTTTTCTTGTTTTTCTAACCGCGCAATGGCTTCATTCAGTAACTGGTAGTATTGATGACCCGATGCCTTAGCTTCTGTTTCCAACTCCTGCCAGCTGTTATGCTGACGAATTGACCACTCAACTAATGCACCAGCGGCGCTTTGCCCACCTTCGTTGAGCCAGTAACCGGGTAGCATGGCACCGAAATAAGGACCCCAGACACCCGGAACCATGACAGGATAAGAGCTGACAATCATGTGACAGTTTGAGGTACCGCCGATAATGACCAGGCAGCCTTCTGGATATGCGCCGGCTAGGGCCAAACCACCCGCATGTGCATCAATAATACCACCGGCGACAACAACCCCTGTGTGTAGTCCAAAATCTTTAGCTACTTCAGCGGTCAGGTAACCGGCTTTCTCGCCAAGCTCAAGAATGGTAGATGGAACCTTATCGGTTAAATCATCTAAACCCATCTCATGAAGTAGTTTTTCGCTGAACTGTTTTTGATGAGCCAGATAGTTCCATTTGCAGGTAAGAGTACAGGTACTGACCACATCAGCGGCAGTGGCTTTCCACACTAAAAAATCGGCTAAATCAAAGAAACGCCATACATCCTGATAACGCTGAGGGAAATGGTTCTTTAGCCACAATATTTTCGGTAGCTCCATTTCAGGGCTGACTTCACCACCCGCATAGCATAGTGCTGGATCATTGGTCTGATTTATCGTGATGGTTTCTTTGATGGCACGATGATCCATCCACATGATGATATCGTGTTCAGGATTGCCATTTTCAGCTACAGAGAGTGGTCGCCCTTTAGCCGCTACAGCGACGAGTGAGCAGGTAGCATCGAAGCCGATTGATTTGACCTCAATGGGATTAATATTCGCTAATGTGACAACTTCTTTTACTGTTGCACATACTTGTGCCCAGATATTCGTGGAAGATTGTTCAACAAAATCAACTTTTGGATGAAATTGCTGAATAGGGCGAACAGAGAATGCATGTCGTTTGCCGTGTTGATCAAAAACTGCAGCACGGACACTGGCTGAACCAGCATCAACACCAATGAAATATTGTTGTTCCATC
Organism: Photorhabdus sp. RM322S; assembly: GCF_042879395.1. Classification (NCBI taxonomy): domain Bacteria; kingdom Pseudomonadati; phylum Pseudomonadota; class Gammaproteobacteria; order Enterobacterales; family Morganellaceae; genus Photorhabdus; species Photorhabdus sp. RM322S. Next base: position 5,596 of record NZ_JBHFKW010000031.1, on the reverse strand, counting down.
ATGCGATCTCCTCTATTTGTTAACTTAAGTCGACAAAATGAGTTGAACAGAGCAATAACACAATGAGGTTATTCAATTATTGTGAAGCGACTCGATAAAGATTCGCTAGTTTTATGATGATAAAAAAATATTACACATATTTTTCTATTGCTTTTCTGATAGGTGTAATAGATCTATTTCAAGTAATCTCTTATTTAAGAAAGAAAACACAGTAGGTAGAGAAAGCGGTTTTTCATAAAAATCATTGATAATTTCTACTGAACTGTTATTTATTTGACTTATTTCTTTTAAAAAAAACTAATAAACTCATTAATTAACATAAAAAATGAAGTATAAAATTAATATTTATTTCAATTGGTTAAAAGAGTTAAATCAAGTAGTAAGTGATTCGAATTCAAGAGAGATTAGTTCAGATGTAAGAATTTCGTGATGGATTTGGTATAACAAATTTTTGGCGTTTTATCTTAAAATTCTATCAAGTGATATCACTCACAAGTATTAGATCTTTTTCCCTTTTTACGAAATTTTTTCTCGCATATTTTCTGTAAATATTCTTTATTTAATTGATGCTCACATGTTGTTATTTTGTTATGAAATATCAGAGGGAATCTATGGAATTAATCACAGAATGGTTAAGTGCTATTAACGGGGTCGTATTGGGAATACCGATGATGGTCGGTCTTTTGGGGGTTGGGATCTTCATGCAGATCCGTCTCTCTTTTCTGCCTATACGTAAACTGGGAACGGGTTTTAAATTACTGTTTGAGCGTAATCATCAGCGGGGAGAAGGGCAGATATCGCCGTTTAACGCACTGATGACTGCGCTTTCCGCCACCATTGGTACAGGTAATATTGCCGGTGTGGCTACTGCGGTTGTATTGGGTGGACCGGGCGCCCTGTTTTGGATGTGGATAACCGCATTAGTCGGTATGGCGACCAAATATTCAGAGGCTGTACTGGCGGTCCGTTTCCGTGAGGTTGATAAAAATGGTCACTATGTTGGTGGCCCTATGTATTACATAAAGAATGGTCTGGGTAAAAAGTGGGCCTGGTTGGGAACGCTGTTCGCGGTATTTGGCAGTATTGCTTGTTTCGGGATCGGTAATACCGTACAAGCGAATTCTGTTGCTGATGTAATGCAAAGTAACTTCGGTGTTTCTACCATGGTTACCGCCATAGTACTGGCGATTTTGGTTGGTGCAGTACTTATCGGTGGTATTAAACGTATTGCTGATGTGGCAGGTAAATTAGTGCCATTTATGACGGTTGCCTACTTAGCTGCCGGGATCATTGTTCTGGGCGTGAATTTCAGTGAAATTCCTGCTGCGTTTGTTCTGATTGTTAAATCTGCATTTACACCTGTTGCAGCGCAAGGTGGCTTTGCGGGTGCGGCCGTATGGGCGGCAATTCGTTTTGGTGTGGCCCGGGGGATTTTCTCTAACGAAGCGGGGCTGGGAAGTGCGCCGATTGCTCATGCAACAGCAAAAACCCAAAACCCGGTTCGTCAGGGGTTGATTGCTATGCTCGGGACTTTCATTGACACCATTATTGTTTGTTCTATCACTGGCTTTACTATCGTCATTACGGGTGGCTGGTTAACCGGTCAGACTGGTGCGACACTGACAGCGGCCTCGTTCTCTGCGGCGGTTCCTGGCGGAAATTATATTGTCGCAGGCGCTTTGATAATCTTTGCCTTTACTACGATTCTTGGCTGGAGTTTTTACGGTGAAAAATGTATTCAGTATCTATTTGGGCAAAAAGCCATTACACCTTTCCGTGTGGTATGGATTATTGCTTTAATGGTCGGTGCGACTCAATCGTTGGATTTCGTTTGGTTACTGGCCGATACATTAAATGCAATGATGGCAATCCCGAACCTGATTGCAATAGCACTGTTAAGCCCGGTTGTTTACCGGCTGACAAAAGAACATATTAAAGATGTGAATGCAGATAGCGTTGATATTAAAGTAAAACTTTGAATAAAAGCCTTCCAGATTGGAAGACTCAGATGACTGACAAAGTGCTGGTTTTTTATCCGGCATTTTGTTTCAATTAAGCTCCGTTCACTAAACGGATCTGGCCGTCATGTTAAGAACGCCCCTCAGACCTTTCCGCCTGAAATCTGCAATCCCTTAAAAGGGTAAAGGGTTGCCGCATACTAATTATTGTCTTGCTAGTCGGAAATGGGAGGGTTTAAAAGGTGTATTGCTACGCCAAGGATTAATATCCAGGCCTCCTCTGCGAGTGTAACGAGCATAAACCGCAAGATATTCTGGTTTACAGAAATAGTTCAGATCATTAAAAACACGTTCCACACATTGCTCATGGAACTCATTGTGCTGTCTGAATGATACTAAATATCTAAGAAGTGCTTCTCTATTGATACGACGTCCCCTGATAGTGAATCTGAACCGATCCCCAATCAGGTTGATTTGTGATGAGGCAGTTCGATTTTAGCAAATGGCTGACAAGCGTTTCTTCTGTATACTCATTATCTACTGCATTGTTTAGGTAAGCATTACTGAATTTAAAATCAGCGATATTTATATCCGGTTCATCAATGCATACCCCTTCAAAGTTTCCAGCCTGTTGAACACTGATGTCAGTGACAGGATAGAGTTCTAGTGTTACGCTTCCAGAAGCGCAATTTTCGAGATCGTTAACTATGGTATTATGCACATCGTCCCAGCTTTCAAAATTTGTCTGATTCAGGCTGTTCAAATAGAGCTTGAAGCTTTTTGATTCTATAAGATTTTTACTCAGGTGCATCCTTAATTGATAAGGATGATCTCCCGAGAGATCTGGGGACACCATGAAGTAAGTCTGGTGAGTACTTTTCTGGATAAGTTGTATCTTTACCAAGTGATAATTCTGAAATAGTGAAATGGGAATTGCTCATTTTAGCTCCTTTTATTTCTGGTAAATAAATTTGTTAAATAGATATCTGAACATGTATATAGGTACGATGCCAATAATGGCATAAATGAGTTTAATAAGAAGCTGACCTCCAATCATACTCCATATCATATGCTGCTCCAGGTGGTGGAAGGCCAAGTTTATAAATATAAAACTATCAACAAAGGATGATATGATCGTGCTGGTTATTACCCTGAATGGGAGGAATCTTGCCTTTGTCAATAATTTTAGCCGGTAAAGAAGATAAGCATTTGTGTGTTCAGAAACTATGTATGATACAGATGAGGCAAACAAAACACCGATCATATCGAACACAATACTGTTAAAACTGGAAGAAAATTCCCAATTATCCAGTGCCGGTATTTTCGTACTTAGGTAAAGCAGAAAACAAAATGTAAGGTTATTCAGAAAAGCAGAATTAATAGCTTTTCTTGCAAAACGTAATCCATAAAATTCGTTAAGTATATCTGAAATTATATATGTTAATGGATAAATGAATATGGCGGCAGGAACTGTTAATCCAAATACATGGGCTGGTTTTATACCAATAATATTAGATGATAGATATAACACCGATAAAAAGATGCAAAGGTAAATATATGAAAACCAGTTCCTTTCGTTTCTCTCCTCAAATTCATAATATGATTTTGTTGTTCCGCTCGAGTATAGCTTTCTGTATATCTCCTTATTTTCCCTGTGAGAAAGATTTTCAATTATGTCGCTTTCTACAATTTTATCCAAGGGAGACGTGAATGTTTTCCCTGTTGTAGTAACTAATATTATTGCCTTTATACACTTTCCCCGTTTAAATCCCATTAACTTAAATTTTCTCATCAGTCCTTTCCTCAATAATATAACCAATCAACAAGTCTTCAGGGATTATTTCACCTTTAATCTCAATATTTTTATCCCTAATTGTTACGAGCAATTCATCATCACTACCCTTAAAAAAACGGCGAATAAATAACATCTCGCCACTAAGATAATATGGTTTTTTATCTGATTCTAGCTTGATGCAAATGATGTTCCTTTCATGTGTGTAACAGTATGTATTATCGCACTCAACGATTAATTGGCTAATTTTTCTTGAAAACTTTTTATAAAGTTGGCTTTCTTTTATGATGGGTACGCTTATAGGGTTGATGTTTCCGTCAGGATTATTTTCTGATTCTTCGATGGAAGCAATGTCGTATTCTTCCAATAGTTTTACAGAAACGCCAAAGAAATTAGCAACTTTTTCTACAGTGCCTTTCTGTATGTTTTTTATCTTGCCATCAAGAATCTTATACACAGTGGATCTTGTTACACCTGACTTTTCTGAGAAAGATAATTTGGACTCTTCTCTGCTTTTTATTAAGTAGTTAATATTTTTGACTATATTATCTTTTGTTTTTTTTACAGGTAAGGACATTTTTCATTCTCTAATGAGTTTTGGCAATCCGGCAATTCTATTCTATTAAGAAATTATTTTAAAATCAAAAGAATTCATTAAAAAGGACAGTTTGTGTGTTTTTTTGTGTCTTAATCTGGTACGATTTTCATCGATAATTATTTTTCTTTATTTCAATTTTTCAATGTAACGTCAGACAACTCCCGACTGGTACGAGTTGGGCGGAGGAGTTGCCTGGTCTACAAGTTAAATCTGGGTAACTATATGAAATCGTGGTATATTCTCTATCATCATGAACGCCGTTCCCCTTCAATAATGAATACGCTCTCTCGAGAGGGAGTGAAATGTTATATGCCCGTCAGAGAATGCTTTGTTCCTCGCCCAGATCGCAAGTCATTGCGTAGGGCAAAACCCAAAGCTTTGTTCCCTTGCTATATGTTTGTTTTTTTTAATCCTGAAGATATCCATACAACAAAGATATCGGCGATTGATGGTGCCATTGGCTTTGTCCGATTCGGGAGTTATCCTTGTAAAGTACCTGAAAGCATTATTGCTGAACTTAAACTTTGCCGCCCAGAGATGTTAAGCGCAAATAATAAATGCCTCGAGTTCAGGAACCCTCCCGATATTTTGTCAGAGAACATCCACCTTCTTAGTTCGGTTCTAGCAGGAAAATTAAAAAGGGAAATCAGAAAGGTAATAGAAATACCTGATGGACATCTACGCTTAATGGCTCTGTTTGATCTTATTGGTATTAGTGAACAACACACTAGGCTTTATGACCTGAGACTTATGTAAGGAGATGCTTATGCGTGATATGTCAAAAATAGCAAGAAATAGACTAGTCAGTTTAGTTTATCTTCCACCGAAGATAAGGGAACAACTTGAAATGATCGTTATGTTCCTGAAAGGTTTGTTACTATTGGTAGTAGGGATTATAAATTTATCACTAACATAACTGTACAATAGGATTTTTTTATGAAAGATATTAATCAGGTAACTATTTCATCGCAAATAGTCAATACCATGGGAATAAATAATGATCCATGGGGAGTCAAAGACAAAAATTCATGTTTCATTTATGGTAACTTAGCATTAAAATCTCTCAAGAATTTCTCAGACTCATTTGATTTTGAGGGGCTTTATGATGATGAACTCCCCTCATCCATTTTATTCCAACCACCGATAGGTATTTTTACTGAACGTGAGTGGGATATTATTTTCCTTTTTTTACAGAAATATAAAAGAAAGCAGATCGGAATAATACTGTCGAGTCAATAATTTTAATTG
>NZ_JBHFKW010000030.1:0-60744 GCF_042879395.1 Photorhabdus sp. RM322S | reverse complement strand
TTGCTGACGTGCTTGTTGATGGATCAGTTGTTGGTCTGAGATGTCTGCGGCCTGACTGCCTGAGATCAGGCTACAAAAAACCGCAAACCCCCAAATACTGCTTTTCATTGTATTTTCATCCCACAATTTCGAAGCAATATTAACCACCCATTGCACTTAGTGATCAATGTTTGTGGTTGATAATCAACTGAGCAACTAAATTGGGGGTTGATTAAATAAGATAATAACAAAAACAAGGTGTTATATTTTTATACAAAAAATAAACCAATGTTATTAAAATGTTACGAATCATATAAAAAACACATTAATATTAATCATTTAATAATTAATGGTAATAATTTCAAAATAGTTTTGTTTTTGTTTATTTTTGTGATGAACATCACGTAATTTAATTTTTTTGTGTAAAAAGACACCGAAAAGACTCTGACTTTTGTTATCCCTGTAACGCAGCCGCTGACGGATAATTCGGATTATCAAGGATGTGAACTGCCTCTTGGTGCTAGCCGTTTCAATGGAATGGAATTTTGGCGATAGGGGAAAAGGGTTTATCCGGATAAATTTAGGTTGCCCTCGTCAGTACCTTGAAAAGGTGATCACCGGTTTAATTCAGTTAAGATCATAAAATAAAAATACAATATTAATCGGCATCCGATAATGGCGAGATAATCAGGAGTTAAAACAATGACTTTTAATAACAGTTTAAAACCTGATCTCATAAAGTTATCAATGAAAAACGAGAAATAAAAATTGGTTTTATTGATCTTATACACCCCTAAAAAAAGGATAAATAATAATATAAACAGGTTAATCAGGTAATATATTTACCAAAACGAGCTGACTTTAATAACGCTTTCAACCAAAAATACACTTTGTCATAAACCAATTAAATCATCACCCTCGAAAAACTCGGTATGGGAAAACACCGTAAAAATGGGTTTTAGATGACAAAACAACAGCATTAATCCAATAACAAGGATATGAGATTATATCAAAACATTTAACAGGATTAACCACATTAAGCAAACTTTCTCAAATAAACGATTTTGCATGGCTGTAAAAATTTTACGTAAAATCAGAAACAATCATTAAAGAAAGCCGATAATCCTTTGAGTTAAATAGATTAGCAACGAAAAGAGAATAAAAAAATTTTATTTAGTCGCGTTAAAAATAATTAAAAAAAACAGGTATTAATCTTAATATTATTCGCATACCTGTTACCTTCTCTGGTTTTAAATATAGAAAATTAAGTACAGAAAAAGGGAAAACGAAAAAACTCAGTATCAGTTTAATGAAAATGGTAAAGTTAACTATGGATTAAAAAATGGGAAAAACCATTATATTTAAAAAAACTGCTCAGTGAAAACCATTAATTAAATGAGAATCGTTTTACTCGCGACTGTAATTTAAACTGGCTTTTCATTATTTTAACTCGCCAATAGCATAGCTCTTCTACGGTTTGATTAAACCTTTCCTTTTTTTATACCTTTATGGTTATTTAACGCTAAAATCAATTTATATCGTTATTTTCCACACTATTTTTTCTCCCTGTTAAATAACCTTTCATAATAGTGCATTATGTAAAGTGACCTACAATTTTGAATTCTTATTTAACGCTTAAATATCACGAAGTATTGAAAGGATGAAATTATCAAAAAACAGTGTTTGATTGCTTTTTTACACAAACTCAGTGCCCAATACGAGAATGGACACATGTTTATATCATTCCAGCGCGGTTATGTGGAATACAAGATCCAGGCGGTAGGCATTCAGGTTAAATATGTTAACCCGGCTTACAGCAGTAAAACCTGTTCCCGCTGCGATTGTATCGGTAGACGTAACAAACATCGTTTAGAATGTCCTCACTGCGGTCTCCACACGCACTTAGCTGTTCCATACTTCAGTGCAAGCTCGATAAATGCCCGCGCCGCAGCCGTCTGGTACGCTCCTTTTCGCTGCATGAGAACCGCCGTTCTTTGCAGCAGTGAGGGGGTTAGAACAATCGAAACCAATTCCTCCCGGTCACTGGCAATCTTTGCCGGCAGCAACGTGGCAAGGCCTGTATGTCGGATGATCTCAATGACAGCACTCAGCGAATTGGCCTCCATCAAAACGCGGGGACGAATGTCGTTCTGCCTGCAATAACGATCGATCTGCTTCCGTGTAGCGAACTCGGACGTGAGGAGAACCAGAGACTCGTTGTTCAGGGCTTTCAGACTCATCGTTCGACACTTTGCAAGGGGATGGCCCTTACAGACAACCAGCGCTAACGTCTCCACCAAAAGTCGTTGTGCGTAGATGTCAGGCGAGTGGATCTCATCAAACGCAACCCCGACATCGAGTTCATCATCGACCAGAAGCTCTTCAATGCGCTCCTGCGACATCTCCCGAACCGTCAACGTGACGTTGGGATAGAGATTGTGGAACGACTCGACCAAGGGGCCGATAAGGTAAGTCGTGAACGTCGGCGTAACAGCAACGCGCAGAGAACCGCGACTCAGGTCACCAACATCGTGGATCGCCCGCTTTCCTTCCTCCAAGTCCTGCAATGCCCGTCGTGCGTAGCGGAAATAGACCTCGCCAGCATCCGTCAACCGTGTGGTACGTCCGGTCCGATCAAACAACTGCGCCCCAAGGGTTTCCTCGAGCTGCTTAATCTGCTGGGACAGTGCCGGCTGAGACACATGCAAGGCTGTAGCGGCACGCGTGAAGCTGTGGTGCTCAGCCACAGCAAGAAAGTAGTTGATATGTCGTAAAAGCATGTGGATCTCCATAAGGAATGCCTATGGGGTGCATAATAAATCAGTCTGTTACCTTATGGATATCCAGAAGTAATCTTCAATCAACCGATTCGTTACACGACACAGAAGATCAACCATGAAAGACATCCTCGAAGGCTTTCTGAAATTCCAGCGCGAAGCTTTTCCAAAGCACGCTGAACTGTTCAAGGACCTGGCAACCCAGCAGAACCCACGCGCACTATTCATCTCCTGCTCCGATAGTTGCCTAGTACCAGAGTTAGTGACCCAACGCGAGCCTGGCGATCTGTTCGTGATCCGCAATGCAGGAAACATTGTTCCGTCGTACAGCCCGGAGCCAGGTGGTGTATCTGCCTCCGTTGAATACGCGGTCGCCGCACTGCGTGTCTCGGACATCGTGATTTGCGGCCATTCCGACTGTGGCGCGATGACCGCTATTGCGGCCTGCAAGTGCATGGATCATATGCCGGCAGTTGGCTGCGCTATGCGGATTCCGCTCGCATTGTCAACGAAGCACGCAACCACAAGAACCAGCACGATCATGTCGAGTCTATGGTGCGCGAGAACGTGATTGCACAGCTCTCGAACATCCAGACGCATCCCTCCGTTCGCCTAGCGCTCGAAGAGGGATGCGTCGCCCTGCACGGTTGGATCTACGATATCGAAAGCGGGTGCATCAATGCGTATGACGGTGCCACCAGCAAGTTTGTCTCGCTCGCGAACAACCCTGAAGTCCGCGCCAATCCCATCCAGCTCCTTACAGCTGTTTGACCTTCAACTTCCAATATAAAAGAGGTATCACTATGATCCAGTCTCAAACCAGCAAGAACGCCCGTCATGCCCTGTCGGAAGTCATTCTCATTGCCAAAGCCAAGAAGGATCTCTGCTTCGCCCAGATCACCGAAGGCACTGGCCTGAACGAGGCTTTCGTCACTGCGGCGCTGCTCGGTCAGCACGCGCTACCGGCTGACGCTGCCAAGGTGGTAGGTAACAAGCTGGCCCTCGACGCCGACGCCGTGGCACTTCTACAAACCGTCCCGCTACGCGGCTGCATTGAGGATAGCGTGCCGACCGACCCAACCATGTACCGCTTCTACGAGATGCTACAGGTCTACGGCACCACTCTAAAAGTCCTGATTCACGAGAAGTTCGGTGACAGTATCATCAGTGCCATCAACTTCAAGCTGGACTTGAAGAAGGTCGAAGATCCGGAAGGCGGATCGCGCGCCGTGATCACCCTGGACGGCAAGTATCTGCCGACCAAGCCGTTCTAACCCGCTGGCTGTTGCCAGAAATCATTGCCCGTCACCGCAATCGGGTAACCTTGGCAATGAGTAACGCGGCGTGGTCATTGGTGGCTCGTTCCATCGCGAACTCTCGGAGTCGGCAACCACGCCTTGGTTCAATCTATTTCCAATGAGGTTTTTCCCATGAATTTTGTAAAACGCACTATCGACCTTGCGATGAAAAATGTAGAGGAAGGGGGCCGGCCGTTCGCCACCGTGATCGTACGTGACGGCAACATCATCGCTGAAAGCCCGAACCTGGTAGCGCAGACCAGCGATCCGACCGCACACGCGGAAATCCTGGCCGTACGGGAAGCGTGCAAGAAGCTCGGGACCGAGCACCTGACCGACTGCGATATCTACATTCTCGCCAGCCCCTGCCCTATGTGCCTAGGCTCGCTCTACTACTGTAGTCCGAAACAGGTCATCTACATCACCACACGCGAAGACTACGCACCATTCTACAAGGATGATCGCAAGTACTTCGAGCTGGATACGTTCTACGCAGAGTACGCGAAGCCCATCGAGGAACGCCGCCTGCCCATGATCCAGAAGAAGGACGAAAGCGCTATCAAGGTGTACCAACGCTGGCAAAAGCTGAACAAGAAGTGATTCTCGAGCTTCTGGTCGGGGTAGAACGAACCGAGACATCCAGAATTTGAGATAGACATGGCGAATAGTCAATGCGGAGTGATTGGGTAGGTCTACATCAACTCAACCCTCAATAATGTTCTGCATATTAATATGCTCGCGCATCAGGTTCAGTGGGAGAGAAGCTATAAAACGCGATATTTAGTCTTCACCGGTTTTTAACTCATCAACCAAGAGAGTCTGTGTAAACAGATTCTCTCTTTTTTTGTCCGTTGCTATTTTTAAACAAAACTCAGGCTATTAACTACATATCACATTTTTCCTGAATAAATCCGCATCTTGCCGTACAATTCCTCCTTTCCCATCTTATTTATTTAATTACCGGAAGAACGAATGGACAGACGATTTGTTCAATCCCATAAAGAAGCACGCTGGGCTGTGTTCCTGACACTTGCTTATCTCATTGGCTGGCTGATAACAGCCTATTTACCCAGTGATGCCCCGGGTGTCACGGGCTTACCTCGTTGGTTTGAAATGGCATGTCTGCTACTACCCGTAGTATTTATCATCCTCTGCTGGTTAATGGTGAAGTTTATTTTCAAAGAAGTCCCGCTGGAGGATGAGAATGCAAAGTGACGTTATCTTACCTCTGCTAGGCTATCTTGCGCTGGTATTTCTTCTGTCAATCTACGCTTACCGGCACCGCCAGAAAGGCACCTTCCTGACTGAGTATTTCCTGGGTAACCGTTCAATGGGCGGCTTTGTACTGGCAATGACTATTACCGCCACCTATATCAGTGCCAGCTCATTTATTGGCGGGCCAGGAGCAGCCTATAAATATGGTCTGGGATGGGTATTACTGTCGCTGATTCAGTTACCGGCAATATGGCTTTCCCTTGGTGTATTGGGTAAGAAATTTGCCATTCTTGCTCGTCGCTATAATGCCGTCACCCTCAATGACATGTTGTATGCCCGTTATGGCAGTCGTCTCCTAGTTTGGTTTGCCAGCCTGAGTCTTTTAGTCGCTTTTGTCGGCGCGATGACCGTTCAGTTTATTGGCGGTGCACGCCTGCTGGAAACTGCCGCAGGTATCCCTTATGGCACCGGATTAATGATTTTCGGTGTCTCTATCGCGCTCTATACCGCATTTGGCGGCTTCAGAGCGAGTGTCCTCAATGATGCCCTGCAAGGGCTGGTCATGCTGTTCGGCACCGTTTTGCTGTTGGTAGCGATTATCTATAAAACAGGTGGTCTGGCGGAAGCAGTCGCCACATTACGAACGATCAATCCTGAACTCGTTTCCCCACAAGGGGCGGACCATATCCTTAGCTGGCCTTTCATGGCATCATTCTGGGTATTGGTCTGTTTTGGTGTCATTGGGCTACCACATACCGCCGTTCGTTGTATCTCCTACCGCGATAGCAAAGCTGTCCATCGTGGAATTATCATCGGCACCATTGTCATGGCAATCCTCATGTTTGGTATGCACCTGGCAGGAGCCCTTGGCCGGGCAATTATTCCTGATCTGGCCATTCCCGATCAAGTCATCCCAACATTGATGATCACTGTCCTGCCTCCATTTGCAGCCGGAATTTTTCTGGCCGCACCGATGGCAGCAATTATGTCAACAATTAATGCACAACTGTTGCAATCTTCTGCAACAATCGTGAAAGATCTCTATCTAAACCTGTTTCCACAACAAATCGTACAGGAGAAAAAACTGGCCCGGATTTCCAGTTTCTCAACCCTGATTCTTGGTCTGTTACTACTTTTAGCGGCCTGGCACCCACCAGAGATGATTATCTGGTTGAATCTACTGGCTTTCGGTGGCTTACAGGCCGTATTCCTATGGCCATTAGTGCTGGGACTGTACTGGGAAAAAGCCAATGCATATGGCGCGGTCAGTTCGATGATTACAGGGGCAGCAAGTTACACTCTGCTCGCCAGTTCCGATGTTTATCTATTAGACTTCCATCCGATCGTACCATCACTGCTACTCAGCCTGCTGGCTTTCGGGATTGGTAATACCATCGGCCACCGGTTGCCACAATGGGTGGCCAAGGTTTATTAAGCGGGTCGTTTTAACCTATTTTTTAATTAAAGAGAATTTTTATGCCTTGGATACAACTTCGATTAAATACCACAGGACAGCTGGCAGAATCCCTGGGGGATAATCTAATGGAAAGTGGAGCAGTATCAGTCACCTTTCAGGACAGCCACGATAACCCTGTATTCGAACCCCTGCCAGGCGAGACCCGTTTATGGGGAGATACAGATGTTATCGGACTTTATGATGCTGAAACGGATATGAAAGCCGTTATCAGCCAGCTCGAACAAGTTCCTCAGTTAGGTCAAGGATTTATTCATAAGATCGAGCAATTGGAAGACAAAGACTGGGAACGTGAATGGATGGATAACTTCCACCCAATGCGCTTTGGTAACCGCTTGTGGGTCTGCCCAAGCTGGCGTGACGTTCCTGATCCAGATGCCGTTAACGTCATGCTGGACCCTGGACTGGCTTTTGGTACAGGCACCCACCCAACCACATCGTTATGCCTGCAATGGTTGGACAGCCTCAATCTGGGGGGTAAAACCCTCATTGATTTTGGTTGTGGCTCCGGCATATTGGCAATTGCAGCGCTAAAACTCGGTGCCGCACACGCTATTGGCATCGATATCGATCCACAAGCCATTCAGGCCAGCCGCGATAACGCAGAGCGTAATGGCGTTCTAGGGCGTTTAACGCTATATTTGGCGAAAGATCAGCCAAACGATCTTGAATCTGATATAGTAATTGCTAATATTCTGGCAGGCCCTCTACGTGAACTTGCTCCTATAATCGGTGCATTACCAAAATCGGGTGGCCTGTTAGGTTTATCGGGTATTTTAGCAAGTCAGGCAGAAAGTGTTATTCAAGCCTATACTGATAAATTCATGATCGACCCTGTTGCGGAGCAGGAAGAATGGTGTCGGATATCTGGGGTAAGAATAGTAACAAATTAAGATTATTTTATCTTTGTTATGATGGCGAGAGTAATTTTTGATCATTCACTGATGATAATCCGTGCTATCAGCAAACTGGCTGATAGAAAAATCTTGAGTGATAAACTTTACCGATAACGTATAACACCATGTTATTTATGAATAATTATATTTATCTCAGAAGGATAGCTGGAAAAAAGTTGTAACAAATGTCGATTTGCTCAAAGTTTGGCCTTTCATATTTTGCGAAAAATGCGTAATATACGCGCCCTTGCAGTCACAGTATGGCCACTCTTTCTTCGTCTATGCGTATCGGACAATACCAGCTGAAAAACTGTCTTATTGCGGCCCCAATGGCTGGCATAACTGACCGTCCGTTTCGGTCACTATGTTACGAAATGGGTGCAGGTATGACAGTATCGGAAATGCTATCTTCCAACCCGCAGGTCTGGAAGACAGACAAATCCCGGCTACGTATGGTTCACAGTGACGAACTGGGAATTCGTTCTGTGCAAATTGCCGGCAATGATCCTGATGAAATGGCAGCAGCAGCGAAGATTAACGTCGCTAATGGTGCTCAGATTATTGATATCAACATGGGGTGCCCAGCCAAGAAAGTGAATCGTAAGCTGGCAGGTTCGGCTTTATTGCGTTACCCGGAATGGGTCGAAAAGATCCTATCCGCGGTTGTAAACGCAGTAGATGTTCCTGTTACGCTGAAAATCCGCACTGGATGGTCGCCAGAAGAACGAAATTGTGTAAAGATTGCCCAATTGGCCGAGCATTGTGGTATTCAGGCTCTGACGATTCACGGCAGGACTCGCTCCTGTTTGTTTAACGGAGAAGCAGAGTACGACAATATTCGGACAGTTAAGCAGACTGTTGCCATCCCGGTTATTGCCAATGGTGACATAACTGACCCGCTTAAGGCCAGAGCAGTGCTTGAATACACTGGGGCTGATGCCCTGATGATAGGCCGCGCTGCTCAGGGAAGACCCTGGATCTTCCGGGAAATCCAGCATTATCTGGAAACAGGGGAATTGCTGCCACCGATGCCGATTGGCGAGGTGCAGCATTTAATGAACGAGCATATACGGGAATTGCACGACTTTTATGGTCCAGGCAAGGGAGCCCGTATCGCACGTAAGCATGTATCCTGGTATCTCCGGGAACATGCTCCTGATGACCAGTTCCGGCGCACATTCAACACCATAGAGGATGCCAGCGAACAGCTGGAGGTGTTGAAGGCATATTTCGAAAATTTTGCGTAATATAAAGAAAAGAGCTGACAGAACTATGTTCGAACAACGCGTAAATTCTGACGTACTAACCGTTGCTACTGTAAATTCACAAGATCAGGTTACTCAAAAACCTTTGCGTGACTCAGTTAAACAAGCACTGAAGAACTATTTTGCTCAACTAAATGGTCAAGATGTTAATGACCTGTATGAGTTGGTACTGGCTGAGGTGGAGCAGCCATTGTTGGACATGGTGATGCAATACACCCGTGGCAACCAAACACGTGCTGCCCTGATGATGGGCATCAACCGTGGCACACTGCGTAAGAAATTGAAAAAATATGGCATGAACTAATAACTATCAATTAGTTCATCAAAAAAGGCACTTTACCTTTTGGTAAAGTACCTTTTTTGCCTAATCAAGAAAAGTAATGTCACATTTTAGGGGCCTTACGCGAAAAAATGCAGATTATTTAGTTGCCCAGCAATTCTGAATCATCTGCATCAAGTCTCTCTTTTGCCTGTTTTGCAGCAATATGAAGCAGCTTTATTATTTCCACCTCATCATACAATCTCATACCGGCCAGATTCGCTGGTGTTGGTTCTGTTGGAATAACCGCATCACTAAGCCCTTTATCTATCGCATGAAGCCACATTGATACAAAGTGTAACCCAGAAACTAACAGCATTCTGAGTTCATACATTTTTCCCTCGTGCCTGGTAGAGCATTCTGCCAAACGTAGAGCATTAACCGCAGACGAAGCGATAGGGCCTTCGTTTAAAGACGAAAATTTAAGTTCACCGTCAACCTCTCTTAATTCCAGATCAGCAATTGTTTTACCATCCGATAAAATAAAGTAGCGCCAATTACCTGGAATAGCATTATTCAAAACTTCACCATTGACCAGGTTTTCAATACCCAGCGAATAGCAACGATAAGGATCTGAGATAATTAGGCTGTTCGGATCTACGTTTGAAAAAGGACTTGTTGGCCTATTCTGAGCTGTTTGTAATGCTTCTCGAAGCACAGGAATGATAACGTCTACTCCACCCAGAGGCGCCTCAGGATATAAAATTTTCATGATGCATCCCTAGTTTTTTCGAGTGAGATAAGTATGAGTCCAGTTCCCACCACCATTGTATGAGACAGGAAATAAACTAAATGATTGGATAGAGTTACCATATATAGAATCCACAACGGATATATTTCCAGTCACGGAGTTGTAGCCAATAACAGCCAGAAAATGAGCACCGCCTCCATACCAGGCACAACGCAAACAGATCGGACGCCCGACATCAATTTGGGCTTTAATTTCTGACATATTCATCAAATTAGTATAAAAACTTGCCAGGCTTCTTGTATACATAAGAGCCTGATCTAAATAGCCGTAAACATTACATGGACCTGGAAAACTACAACATGTACTCCTTTTAAGTTGCTTATCAGCTACATTACACTGCGTCCAGAAACCTGTGTTGAAATAAAGCCCAACAGATACAGACACAGCTGCCCAGCACCAATTACTCTGAATTTGCCACTGCATGTTAAACTGTAATTCTCTAAAAAAAATGATAGATTCTGATGAAGAGCCCAAATTCCCTAGCGGTATTGGCGTGATATGCTTTCCAGATAAACATTTCGGAAAGATATTTTTTGAATCTGAATCACGACTTGCTACACACATATCTTTAGAACGTGACATAATCAGTTCTCCATAATTCTTATTTATCTAAATATCCATTAAATATTCAGATAATTCAGGATAATGACCAGATTGTTAATGAGTGAGCTAAGTAGTTTGCTCACTTCAATTTGTCACTTGTAAAGTATAGCACAATATATTTAAATGTTTTTTCACTCAAAAACCGCAAATCAAGCTATATTTTTCTTTCAGAAAGAGATTAATTTGTTATTTTTAATCAGATTTTATAGTGAAACTTGCTTTTAGCCACATATTTTTTCAAATATGGATATTTATTTAAATAAGATATTATTAATCTGTCAGATAATTGCCGTTCATCCAGAATTATTCCAATATCCAATTATTTCGTAATTGATGTGTTATTCTCTGACTTTATTAGTATTAAACAATTAATTACAACCAACAATAAAATACTTCCCTGTCGGCGTTCTGGATAAGGTGATGCTCTTGACGTCTCCTGCAATTTCACGGTGGATGCGCGCTCAAAGAATTACGGCAATCCAGAGCCTGGTCACAGGAGCAACTTGCTGAACTATCATCTTTAAGTGCCAGGACCATACAACGTCTGGAAAATGGCGAAAAAGCAAGTTTAGAAACACTGGCCGCAATAGCATCCGCATTTAATATAAAAGTGACAGACCTCTATTCCCCAGAAACTGACAAAATCACCCAAGAACAAGCTAAATCCATTGATAAAAAGCGAGATGAAATTCAGCAACAAGTTGCATTGGAAGCAGAATTTTATCGTCATTTAGCGAAGTTTGTTATTACCAGCATTATCCTTTTGTTAATCAATTGGGTAATTAATTATACTATTTCATGGTCTGGTATTGTTATTTTCATATTGGGTGTATTACTCATTAATCGCTGGCTGAAAACTTTCTTTATTCATAAATATATAAATCGATGGAAAAACAAAAGAATAAATAAATTAAAAAACAAATAATCATTTTATTAAAATAACAAATTTAACTTTAAAGCCAAAAGAGAATAATTCTTCTGGCTATATTATTTAATAATTAACTGACATCTAAGCCAAGAATCAAATAATTTATTGGTCGAAAAGTCATGTTTTTACAGAAAAATTAGATTACATATCTTTAATTTCAGGCAGTAACAGCATATTTTCAGGAAAGAATGCGACTAATAGATCGAAGATAATTTAAGCTTTTCTATAATGATTCACCACACTATAATGTATATCCAACAGATACACAGGCGTAATTTGCTTATGTCCAAAATAGTCCCCATTAATATGCGCGCCGAACCTATCCAGCACGCTCTATTAACCAAAACCGCAGCACTTCTTCATAAAGATAGAAGCACCTTTATTTTAGATGTTGCCTATCAGGAAGCCGAAAATATCAACCACCCAAATACGCACTCCTCACGGCTTCATTAACCAATAACGCCGCACCGCTGTCTTCCAGTACGATCTTGCCGTTTTCCAAGACATATCCCCGGTCAGCCAGTTTTAGCGCCTGATTTGCATTCTGCTCAACCAAAAAGATTGTCATCCCTTCTTCCCGCAACTGCTGAATGGTATCGAAAATCTGTATGATAATTATCGGTGCCAATCCCAGTGAAGGTTCATCCAGCAATAATAACTGTGGCTGGCTCATCAAAGCGCGACCAATCGCCAACATTTGCTGTTCACCACCAGACATCGTTCCAGCCCGCTGATTTCGCCTTTCCTGTAACCGGGGAAATAAATCATAAACCCGTTCAATGCGCTGCTGATACTGAGTTTTATCAGCAAAAAAGCCGCCCATTGCCAAATTTTCTTCCACTGTCATTCGGGCAAAAACTCTGCGCCCTTCCGGAACAATTGCAATGTCCTCACGCATAATACGTGCAGTCGGCCATTGCGTGATATCTTTGCCGCGAAAAATAATAGCGCCCTCAGTCGCTCTGGGTTCACTACATAACGTATTGAGTAGCGTCGTTTTTCCTGCGCCGTTTGCACCTATCAAAGTGACAATTTCTCCCTGTTGAATATTCAGACTCACCTGATGCAGCGCCTGAATTTCGCCATAGTGGGCAGATACCTGTTTGAATTCCAACATCATTAATATACCTCTCCCAAATATGCCCGAATAACGTCTGGGTTGTTACGAATCTCTTCTGGTCTCCCTTGCGCTAAAGGTGTCCCCTGATTAACCACATAAATACGATCAGAAATCCCCATCACCAGTTTCATATCGTGCTCAATCAGCAACACAGAAACCTGATGATATTTTCTCAGTTCAGCAATTAAGACATTAAGTTCTGCTGTCTCTTTCGGGTTCAGACCCGCAGCAGGTTCATCCAGCATCAAAACTTCCGGACGTGTTACCATACAGCGGGCAATCTCCAGACGGCGCTGTTGACCATAGGCCAAATTACCCGCCTGTCGGTTTGCCAGTGGTAACAAACCAATCCGCTCCAGCCAAATGACGGCTCGATCTACAGCCTCAGATTCCGCACGGCGGAATGCCGGCATTTTGAAAAGCCCGGAAAAAAGACCACTTTTCAGATGCTGATGCTGCGCTACTAATAGATTTTCAATCACTGTCATCTCACGGAACAATCGCACATGCTGAAATGTTCTGACAACGCCCATACGGGCAATAGCCTGCCCGGATAACCCTTCCAGATGTTTTTCCCGCAATTTTATTGTGCCGCAGGTCGGACGGTAAAATCCTGTCAGGCAATTAAAAATCGTGGTTTTCCCTGCGCCATTAGGCCCAATAAGAGAGACAATTTCGCTTTGATTTAATATCAGGGCAATATTGTTAACTGCCAGCAAACCACCGAAGAGCATGGTCAGACCGGAAACCTGCAATAATGGTGTTGCACTCATACCTGTTCTCCTCCCTGAGGCTGGCTTTCCTGCTGTTTAAATTTAACATTATGGCGTTTCATCGGTAGCAATCCTTGCGGACGCCAAACCATCATCAGCACCATCATGGCCCCCAGCAGCAACATACTATAAGCATTCAAATCACGCATCATCTCACGGGAAACCACCAGCAGAATGGCCGCGAGAATTACCGCTGTCTGCGAACCCATTCCACCCAGTACCACAATCGCCAGCACGAAAGCAGATTCAACAAAGGTGAAGGATTCCGGGCTGATGAAACCCTGCCGGGCAGCAAACAAGGTTCCGGCAAAACCGGCAAATGCAGCACTGATAGTAAACGCGGCTAGTTTAATACGGGTTGGACTCAGCCCAAGAGAGCGACAGGCAATTTCATCTTCACGCAGTGCTTCCCACGCGCGACCTAATGGCATACGCAGTAACCGATTGATAATAAATACGGTCAGTATCACCAATAACAATGTGACCAAATAGAGAAAAACAACTCGGTCACTTGGATCATATTTCAGACCAAAGAAGTTATGGAAAGTATCCCAACCGCCCTCTTTCACGCCGCGGTTAAATTCCAGCCCAAAGAAAGTGGGTTTTGGAATCTGGCTGATACCATTCGGGCCACCCGTTATTTCGGTATTATTCAATAGCAGAATGCGAACAATCTCGCCAAAACCGAGTGTGACAATGGCCAGATAGTCACCTCTCAATCGCAATACCGGAAAACCTAACAACAGCCCCGATAAAGCAGCCGTTAATCCCGCCAACGGCAAGCTCTGCCAAAATCCTAACCCGTAATAGTGGCTTAGTAAGGCATAGGTATAAGCGCCGATAGCATAAAAACCTGCATATCCAAGCACCAGCAACCCGGACAAACCAACGACTACATTCAACCCCAGCCCCAACATGACATAAATTAATGTCAGCGTAGCGATATCGACACTGCCACGGGAGACAATAAATGGCCAGACAATCGCGGCAACAATAATCAATGCCGCCAGTAACTTTTGTCCTTTAGTTGAACCATCGAAATCCGGCAACGTCCAGCTTTTAACTGGCACTTTCTTCATCGTCTTCTGAATAACCGGACGCAATAGCTGGAACAGGAAAACAACCGTACAGCCGATGCCAATCCATAGCCATCGGACTTTATCGGCACGGTAAACAACCAGCTTCGTGCCATCCAGTGACAGCTGCATCCCCATCATAAAAACAGCCAGCACAAATAAAGCGGCTGAGGCGACAATGGCATTAATCCAATTGGCATGTTTCATACTTTTTCTACCTCTGGACGACCTAAAATCCCGGTAGGCATAAACAACAACACAACGATAAGCAGAGCAAAGGAAACAGCATCTTTATATTCTGTGCTCAAATAAGCAGAAGTCAGGGCTTCAGAAACGCCTAGGATCAAACCGCCAATCATTGCCCCCGGAATGCTACCAATGCCCCCCAATACGGCGGCGGTGAAAGCTTTCATTCCTGCCATAAAACCGATATACGGATTTATCACACCGTAAAACTGCCCCAGCAGAACACCGGCTACCGCTGCCATTGCAGCGCCAATAACAAAGGTCAAAGAAATAACTTTGTCAGTATTGATCCCCAGCAAACCGGCCATTTTCAGATCTTCCGCGCAAGCGCGGCAAGCACGCCCCATACGGGAATAGCGGATAAACATCGTCAGTACCAGCATGGCAAGGAATGTCACTACCCAAATAATCAGTTGCATCGCAGTAATACTGGCAGAAAATCCATCACTTTCGCTCAATACCCACTGCCCGGTAATCAGCCCCGGCAATGCCAGATCACGGGAACCCTGTGACAAGCTGACATAATTTTGCAGGAAAATAGACATCCCAATTGCAGAAATCAACGCAATCAGGCGCTTGGAATGGCGAACGGGTTTGTAAGCCACCCGTTCAATACTCCAGCCATAAGTGCTGGCAATCACAATTGATGTTAAAAAAGCAGCCGTAATCAGCAACCAGCCTAGATCAATTCCCATCATCATCAGAGCAGCAATCACAATAAAGGAGACATAGCTGCCAATCATATAAACTTCACCATGAGCAAAGTTAATCATCCCGATAATGCCGTAAACCATCGTATAGCCAATGGCAATCAATGCATAAGTGCTACCCAGGGTAACCCCGTTTAACATCTGCTGTAAAAAATAGAGAAATTGCTCTGACATACCTTGTACCTCTGGAATAGCAGCCCCTGTCAAGCAGGGGCTGACGGCCATTCGGATGGCTTTACTTCACAGAAGTAGAAGAACCGTCTGCATGCCATTCAAAAATGCCGAACTCGAACCCTTTCAGGTCGCCAGCCTGATTCCAGCTCAGTGTTCCCATCACGGTATCGACCGGATTAGTTTTCAGATCTTTCACCAAATCAGCAGGTTCCATGCTGCCGGTACGGCTCATTGCCGTTGTCAGAGATTGCAGGGCGGCATAGGTTGTCCAGACGAATGGGCCCGTTGGATCCTCTTTCTTAGTTTTGATTGCATCAACGATAGCTTTGTTTGCCGGAACTTGATCGTATCGTTTAGGCAGTGTTACGAACATGCCTTCAGAAGCAGCCCCGGCAATATTAGACAACGAAGAGTTACCAACGCCTTCCGGTCCCATAAAACGGATATTCAAACCCGCTTGTTTAGCCTGGCGCAGAATTTGTCCCATTTCAGGGTAGTAACCGCCGAAATAGACAAAATCCACATTTTCTTTTTTCAGGCGGGCAACCAGCACTGAGAAATCTTTATCACCAGCAGTAACACCTTCAAACAATACCGTATTGACTCCCACCTTTTTCAGTGTATTGAGAACAGAACGAGCCAATCCTTCACCGTATTGCTGTTTATCGTGAACAATTGCCAGCCGTTGAGGTTTGATCTTTTCAACAATATATTTCGCTGCCGTTGGGCCCTGATCAGAATCCAGCCCAGTGGTACGCAGAATCATTTGGTAGCCACGAGTTGTCAGATCAGCATTAGTTGCCGCGGGCGTAATCATAATCACACCTTCATCTTCATAGATATCAGATGCTGGTTGAGTCGATGAAGAGCAAAGATGACCGATAACATAACGAATGTTGTCATTAATCACTTTGTTAGCAACTGCAACAGCCTGTTTTGGATCACAGGCATCATCATATTCAACGCCCACCAGCTTATCGCCATTAATGCCACCTTTAGCATTAATATCCGCAATCGCCTGACGTGCGCCAGTGAATTCCATATCTCCATACTGAGCAACCGGACCGGACATCGCCCCTACAATCGCTACTTTAATCTCTTTTGCCCACAGTGAATAACTCATCACCATGGCAATACAACCGGTTAATAATGCCTTACCTGTTACGATTTTCATTTATTTATCCCCGTATTGTTATTGGTCTGATTGATTGTGTTTGCCTTTAAGATCTTTCATTATCTGGCTGGAAATCATGACCGTTTGTGATTAATGATTAGATAAAGTGATTTTTATTAATAAGATTTTATTTTTCATGTTATTAAAATAGCATTTCATGCTTAAAATCAAATTGACAAGGTAGCAAAAAGCATCAAATACAGAATAAAATACCGCCAGAGCGGGTTGTAATTTAGACTATTTATAGTGTGATATTCTGGTTAAATATTAGTAAAGCAATCTTTAACTCGAAAGATCGATCGCGTTAAAAACATTTTTTCCAGTAACGTATAAAAATGGTCACACAACATTCTGACTGTTTATTCATCTACAATGGATATGGAAAAACCATGAAGTTAACTATTGAACAACTGACTGTTTTATCAGCACAAGATATGATTGATTTGGGGAAAATCTGGCCTCAGCAAACGCCAGAACAATGGCAAGCCCATCTAAAAAACAGCAATAAACTGCTTGCTGCCCGTTTTAATGACAGATTGTTGGCCGCAGTAAAAATCACTCTCAGTAATCAATCCGGCCTGCTTGAAGATTTATGTGTTCGTGAAATAACACGTCGCCGGGGTGTGGGTTTATATCTGATAAATGAAATAAAGGCCCGACATCCTACTGTTAAACAGTGGAAGCTAAGTCTCAAGGGGTTCCCTGATGCCAATGAACCAGCGTTAAAAGGTTTTATGAATGCCTGTGATTTTCGTTATGACACCACTTCAAACTATTATTTGGGCTGACTCATCTTCCAGACGGCAGCCACATTGCGGGCTGTCACCCGCAAATTCTCACGCCCGCAAGCAAGAGCATCAGAAAGAGAACAAACGCCGGGCATAATTGAGAAAACAGCATCCAATCCATGCTCATGAACGACGTTATAGTCCTGACTCATACCGCCAACCAATGCAATGGT
This sequence comes from Photorhabdus sp. RM322S, assembly GCF_042879395.1. Lineage (NCBI taxonomy): Bacteria > Pseudomonadati > Pseudomonadota > Gammaproteobacteria > Enterobacterales > Morganellaceae > Photorhabdus > Photorhabdus sp. RM322S. The sequence goes on along the minus strand of NZ_JBHFKW010000030.1, from coordinate 43,005 downwards.
TGGAATAGCATACTTTTTAGCGATACGGGCAACGCCGATAGGTGTTTTACCGTAAATAGTCTGGCTATCCATCCGGCCTTCCCCAGTAATAACCAAATCAGCACCTTGTACCACTTTCTCCAGTTCCAACGTGGAGATAACAATATCAATTCCCGGTTGTAATTTCGCTTTAAGCCAACCCAGTAAAGGCGCTCCCATACCACCGGCGGCTCCTGTACCAGGTACATCAATGACCTTCATTTTTGTCAGGAATTCAATTTTTTCACCGTAATGACGCAAAGCAGCATCCAATTCTTTCACCCTCTCTGGGGTCGCCCCTTTTTGTGGTCCGAAAACAGCAGATGCACCAAACTCACCACACAACGGGTTAGCCACATCACAGGCGACGATAATTTCAGTCTGACTCAAACGAGTATCCAAACCAGAAAGATCGATTTCAGCGAGCTGACTCAACACGCCCCCGCCGGCCCTCAGCTCTTCACCACAATCATCAAGCAGACGAGCACCCAGTGCCTGCATCATACCGGCACCACCATCATTAGTCGCACTACCACCGATACCGAGGATTATCTTACTGACACCTTTATCTAAAGCAGCCAGTATCAGCTCTCCGGTGCCATACGTCGTGGTTATCAGCGGATTACGCTTTTCCATCGGAACCAGATGTAAGCCAGAAGCCGCCGCCATTTCAATAACAGCGGTTTTTCCATCACCCAGCACGCCAAAAAAACTATCCACCGGCTGATTTAACGGGCCGGTAACAGGCAAATGGATAACTTGCCCATCGGTGGCTGCTACCATTGATTCAACCGTACCTTCACCACCATCTGCCATCGGCAGTTTAATGTATTCAGCTTGTGGATAGATTTCACGAAATCCCTGTTCTATCGCTTCAGCAACCTGCAAGGCACCAAGGCTCTCTTTAAATGAATCAGGTGCAATAACAATTTTCATCGGATTAGTTTGGTTGTAATACTCTGAAAGAAGGAATAAAAAAGGCGATAAATCATTATCGCCCTTTTAACTTATTAATCGTGAATGTGTTAACGCAAAATCACTTTATTTACGCTTCAATTGCTACACGCAGTTTTTTCATGGCATTCTTTTCAAGCTGACGTACACGCTCCGCAGAAACACCATATTTATCAGCCAGCTCTTGCAGGGTAGATTTGTTATCATCATCCAACCAGCGGCAACGGATAATATCCTGACTGCGCTCATCTAAGCCTTCTATCGCTACCGACAATTTATCAGCGGCATGGTTTTCCCAGTTATCCTCTTCAATGCCATCTGCAAAATCAGAAGCTTTATCCTGAAGATACAGAACTGGGGCAACCGGCAAGCCTTCCTGACTCTCATCAGCAGCAGACATATCAAACGCCATATCCTGTGCTGACATACGAGATTCCATCTCACGCACATCTTTACTGGTCACACCAAGTTCTTTGGCGACCATTTCCACTTCGTCCTGATTAAACCAACCTAAACGCTGTTTAGTTTTACGCAGATTAAAAAACAGCTTGCGCTGTGCTTTAGTTGTCGCGACTTTAACAATACGCCAATTACGCAGTACATATTCGTGGATTTCAGCTTTAATCCAGTGAACAGCAAAAGAAACCAGACGCACCCCCACTTCTGGGTTAAAACGACGTACTGCTTTCATCAAGCCAATGTTCCCTTCCTGAATTAAATCCGCCTGGGGCAGGCCATAACCAGCATAACTGCGAGCGACATGAACAACGAAGCGCAGATGAGACAGAATCAGCTTCTTAGCTGCATCCAGATCTCCCTGGTAATGCAGCCTTTCAGCCAGTTCCTTCTCTTCCTCTGCTGTCAGCATCGGGTAGGTATTAGAGGCACGGATATAGCCCTCTAGACTTCCTTGAGGAACTAACGCTAAGGTTTGCATTTCTTTGGCCATTCAAATCCTCTCAAATTAAGGCTCAAATCGTTAGTACAGATTACATCAGTATTTATAAACCAATGCTCAACATACAGCGGTACAGTCTATCACCAGAATGTGCATATTCAAGTGACAGATGCGTGGGGTTGTAATAATTTCAGGACAGATAACATCCACCGTGGAATCACGGAACAAAAAATAGCAGATTGTTTTATATTTATGCAAGTAACTTTATTTGTACCAGCCATAACAAGCATTAAGTCAATTATTCTGGCGTAAAGTGGCGCAAATGCTGGGTTGTCGCCAACCAAGCAGCTACCCAACCAATCATCGCGGAAATTAAAACTAACAACAGGGATTCATCCCATGAAAGCCCATGTAAATTAAACGTGGTACCAAATACACTGGCAACCTGTGTGACAACATCAGAGAGCTTCCATACCAACAGGGCCGAGAGTATCAATGATAACATCGCACCAAGTCCCCCTAACAAAGCGCCGCCATTGAGGAATGGACGCAAAATAAAACCATCAGTCGCGCCAATCAGCTTCATCACGTTAATCGTATCACGATGGCTGAAAATACTGAGGCGCACGCTATTACCGATGACCAAAAACAACGCCATGACCATCAGAATACCAATCACTGCCGCAATCTGACCGACAAGCCCCGTCAGCGCCGCCAAACGGGCAAACCAGCTATCATCCATCCGAACTTCTTCAATACCTTTGACCTGAGAAACCCTGTCACGCAATGTAGTCAAAGTCTGTGAGCTCTGAAAATCAATTTTCGGCGTAATGATAGCGACTGCGGGTAGTGGATTCTCTTCCAGCATATCCAGCGCACCGCCAAAACCAGACCAAGTGCGGAACTCTGTCATCGCTTCCTGACGCGAGAGATAGTTAACATTATCCACACCATCAAGTGCTTTCAGTTCGCTTATTAATTTTTGAGCGCTGTTATCATCCAGTGATTTATCGAGATACACCGTCAATTGAGGGGTGGGATACCATTTTTCCGCGGCCTGGCTAACATTCTTCCACACAATGTAACAAACGCTTGGTAATGTCAGCGATATCGCAATAACCATAACCGTCAGCAGAGTTGCCAGTGGCTGACGCAACATATCTGTCAGCGCATTCATCCACGCATAGCGCCACTGTTCACGCCATCCCCCTTGCAGAGCTTTACTTTTAGATCTTGATCTTGTTACTTTCCCCGCTGCCTTACGCACATTTTTAACCATGATGCTCTCCCGCCATACGGCCCTGGCTCAGAGTCAGAATACGATATTTCCGTCGTTCAATCAGTGCCATATCATGGGTCGCCATCAGCACCGTCACCCCTACCCGGTTAAACTCTTCAAACAGCCGTAAAATGCCCTCTGACAATTCACCATCAAGATTACCGGTCGGTTCATCCGCCAACAAAACAGTTGGCTTATTCACAACTGCTCGAGCAATGCCGACACGTTGCTGTTCACCACCCGAAAGCTGAATTGGAAAATTTTTCGCTTTGTCCAGCAGACCGACTTTATCCAATGCCGCAGAAGTCCGGCGACGGATATCTTCAGAACTCGCACCTGAAATAATCAGTGGCATTGCCACGTTATCGTATACCGTCCTATCCAACAGCAAATGGTGATCCTGGAAAATCATACCAATCTGACGACGCAGGAAAGGCACCTCACGACTCTTTAACCGGCTGATATCATGACCTGAAAACCAGATATGCCCGGCACTAGGTCGCTCAATGCCACAGATAAGTTTCAGCAAGGTACTTTTACCTGCCCCTGAGTGACCAATTAGAAATGCCATTTCCGCAGGGCGCAAATGAAAATTCACCCCTTGCAGGGCTTGCCGTCCCCCCAGATAAGCTTTACTGACCTGTTCAAAGCGAATCATGGTAATTAATCCTCTCGGGCAAAAAGTGCCTCTATAAAATCATCTGCCTTAAATGGCCGCAGATCTTCAATTCCTTCACCGACACCAATATAACGGATAGGAATTTCAAACTGATCAGCAATGGCAAAAATCACCCCACCTTTGGCAGTCCCATCCAGTTTTGTCAGTGAGATACCTGTCAGCCCAACAGCTTCATGGAACAATTTAGCCTGACTTATCGCATTCTGGCCGGTGCTGGCATCCAATGTCAGCATAATTTCATGTGGCGCATCTTCGTCCAGTTTTTTCATCACCCGGACAATTTTCTTCAACTCTTCCATTAGGTGAGATTTATTCTGCAAACGACCTGCGGTATCTGCAATCAGTACATCTACACCTTTCGCTTTAGCTGATTGAATAGCATCGAAAATCACGGAAGCGGGATCAGCACCAGTATGCTGCGCCACCACCGAAATATGGTTGCGATCCCCCCACACTTGTAACTGTTCAACCGCGGCGGCACGGAAAGTATCCCCAGCCGCCAGCATGACAGATTTACCTTGCGCCTGAAACTGACGTGCCAATTTACCAATTGTTGTCGTTTTACCAACACCATTAACACCAACCATTAGAATGACATACGGTGCTTTTCCTTCGATATCCAGCGGTTTATCGACTTTAACCAGAATGCCAGACATCTCTTCTTTCAATTTGGCATACAATGCTTCCGCATCTTTTAACTCTTTACGGCTGGCATGATCTGTCAGGCTGCCAATGATTTTGCGGGTAGTATCAACACCAACATCAGCAATCAATAACTGCTCTTCCAATTCATCAAACAGATCATCATCGATCTTTTTACCACTGAACAGACTGAGAAAACCGGAACCCAGATTCTGACGAGTTTTACCCAAACTGCGTTTCAAACGAGTGAAAAAGCCCTCTTTAGTGGGACGCTCTTGCTCTTTTGATATAGCTGGCTTTGACTGTTCAGTTTGTACCTGTTGTACAGTTAATCTTTCGGCTTCTTCAACAAGACGCTGTTGTTCTGCCTGCTCCGCTGCCAATCTTGCTGCTTCTTCAACAAGACGTTGTTGTTCCGCCTGTTCCACAGCTAATCTTGCAGACTCTTCGGCAAGGCGCTGTTGCTCTGCCTGCTCCGCCGCTAATCTGGCTGCTTCCTCAACAAGGCGTTGTTGTTCCGCTTGCTCCGCCGTTAATCTTGCAGACTCTTCGGCAAGGCGCTGCTGCTCTGCCTGCTCTGCTGCAAATTGTTCTTCTTTTTGCTGTTCTTCCTGACGGCCACGCCCGAACCAGGAGAAAAAGCCTCTTTTTTTCTCTTTTGCCATTAGCCACTACACTCCTCAAGGTTAAATCATGGCGTTATAACAGTGAATAATAACGAAATTAGACGCAGTCTAACATTTTCGTAGTAGCGCAATACATATCAATCATGTATTTCATGGTAAATTAATGCCAGCAAGTCTTAACGCGTATTTCCTTTATCTGACATTTTCAAAAATATGTCTCGGTTATGCAGCACTATCTGATGACTAATTATTAAGTTATGTAAATTATGGCAAAAAAACCACAACGGCAATCTATGGGACAAATCCGCATTATTGGTGGAAAATGGCGAGGCCGGAAATTACCTGTACCGGAAAGCCCCGGGTTACGTCCAACCACCGATCGCGTCAGAGAAACCCTGTTTAACTGGCTGGCTCCTGTTATTCAGGAAGCACGCTGCTTGGATTGCTATGCGGGAAGCGGAGCGCTCGGATTAGAGGCACTTTCCCGTTATGCAGCACAGGCTACGCTTATCGAATATGAACGTAATGTCGCAAAACAACTTTCCACTAATCTAGCTCTGCTTGGCGCTCAAAATGCTGAAGTCATTAACGACAGTGCGTTAAACTATTTATCTCCACCGGGAACACCCTATAATGTCGTTTTCCTTGATCCACCTTTCCGTAAAGGAATGCTTGCTGAAACAATAAAATTGTTGGAAGAACAGAATTGGCTGGCAGATGAAAGCTGGATTTATGTTGAGGCTGAATCTGAATCAGCGGCGACTGATGTGCCCGTTAACTGGCAACTTCATCGCGAAAAAATTGCCGGGCAAGTGGCATACCGGCTTTATATCCGCTACTTACCCGCATAATTATTATCTTGGAGTACACACTGATGTTTATTCAACTGGGCAAGCTGTTAATGGTCTGTGTTTGGGGATTTTTGGTATTTAACTTAATTCACCCATTTCCCAAACCATTGAAGTATTTTATGGATGTCGCCATGATTTTCATGGTGGTAATGCATGCATTTCAAATGCTGCTTATGAAAGCCAGCCAACCCAAGGACCAAAAACTTTCTGGCCTGATGCAAACCAAAATTTTCTTTTTTGGTGTCTTTGAGCTATTGGCAATGCAGAAAAAACAGCTAAAAAAATAAACCATCAGCGAAAAATGCCAACTTGTAGTAACAGGCAAACTGGCGAAAACGAATAAGCATAGATACCACCATTCGTTCATAGCCGCCCGCTTATCTTATTCTATGTTGGAAGAGATCCTTAGAGTGTTTACCTAAGCGATAATTTCAAGCTGAACACATAAAAAGCAATAACTATTGAAGACAAGATAATGAGTGAATATGACATTATTTGCCATCCAAAAGTTTCCGTAAGATATGCAACCACCGGAAAAAATATCAAAACGATTAAGCGTGCAAATGTCGATAATAAAGAGTCAAATGTTGACCTTAAACTGGCATCAAAATAGCCATGATAAACGGCTCTCAGCCCCATTGTTAGATATTGATTACTACCAAACATAAAAATTAAAGCTATAGGTATTAAGTATGGATAATTTTCCCCTCCTAACAGGCATATTCCGGTGGAAACAAACATCAAAAGGAAGCCAAACCAAATCAGTTTTTTATTGTCACTGATTTTACTGATGATCCATCCTGCGACAGATTGAGCCATAAGAATAAAAACAAATAATATTCCATATGACAAAGAACCTTTAACTCCACCAGAAAACCCATAAAAAGCATAGGGTTGCCAATATTGAAGTAATATTTGAAAATACACTATATTTGAAACAACAGCGAAAAATACGAATAAGAAGTCTTTACTTCCTTTAATTAAAAGAGAATATATTTCCTTTATATCATTTATTAACCCTGATTTTTTCCCATCTACTGATTTAACCTTTGATTCAGGAAGCAAAAAGGAAAAAAACATCAATATAAAACTACCGAATCCGGCAAAAATCCATATCCATCGTGAATCTACATCACCTATCGCAGCGCCAATCATAGCGGCAATAGCCATAGACATATAATGATATTTACCGTTAATTCCCAGTATTCGATGAGTGTCTTTACCACCCTCTGATTGATATACATCAATCAAGTATGAGTTATATGTTCCACCTATTATCGTCAAAGAGATCGCATTAAAAAATTCGGCCAGATAAAAACCATACAAATTGGATGAAACTCCCGTTAAAACCAACCAAGCTCCACCAAAAAAAACAGAAATCGCTATCGCATATTTTCTACTAATCCTGTCAGCAAGATAAGACGTTGGTATATCCAATATAAAAAAAACGCTGGCCTGCATGGTTTTCATTAAACCAAGATCGACAAGAGATACGCCTTTGCTTAAAAGATAAATCGATGAAGTAGCACCAATGAGCATCCTCAAAGAATTAAAAATAACAGAATATGTTATTATTATTTTGGTTGAAGACCACATATATTACACCTTTCATTTTTAGGTATTTCTTGTGTTTCTATTTTTATTTTACGAGAGTGAATTCCAATTCTTCTATTCTTGCTAAGTATTTCACCATACCCTCCTAAGAATTTCATAACATCCCCAAAAGCATATGAAGCAGCTACCCCATTGACACTGGGGAAAGTGGCTGCTTTGAAATCAGAATTTATTGTTGTCAAATTATCTTGTAGCTCATCATCACAAGCACTATCTTAGAACAATTGAAGCAAGCTGTTTCTCCTGGAATGACAAAAAGGCCTATAACAGATATATCATTTATATACCCAACATTTAAATAAGGTTGTTTTTTTTCAAAGCAATAATCATTAACCCACCTAATCAGTTCAAATGGAGTATCAGCGGACACAATGAAAAGGTCAGATTTTTCTATTTTAGACAAATCATCCTTATGTTTTATCTCTAAATTCACCTTCTTTACATTTAGCTCTGAATTTCGTTTTAATAACTCTCTCTCTAATATGTCAATTTTAAGAGAATTTACATCTTCTTCCGAAAATAAAACTTGCCGAGTTAAATTACTTATCTCAATTATATCACTATCAACTATAGATATAGTACCAACTCCAGAGGTCGCCAGAAGATATGAAATATGATTTCCTATTCCCCCACACCCTATAATGGTAACGTTTGATTTACTTATTTTTTCCTGAACTTCTTTAGAGTTAGCACCTAAGTAATGATAATAGAGTACGTTTCTACTATACCTATCATCAGAATCAAAATATGAAGAACTCATCAGTGAATTTTTCTCTCTAAAAAGAGAAAGGGAAAAATTTATGTCATCCTCACTTACATCACTAACGTTATTCTTTATGTATTCATAGAGGTTATCACTATCCGTTTCTTTTTTTAGAAAAGAAGCGATTTTAACTAAAGATTCAAATCGCTTCTTCTGTAGTATGAGTACTTGATTAGAACCTACACCAAAAATTCCACCAGATTCAAACCTTCCAGCTTGAATATATCTAGCAATCTTAACCATAAACAACCCTCTATTTATATGCTGGGTACTATGCCATAGAAATAATCTTCTACGGCATACAACATAATCATTATTAACGTAACTAGTTAGAAGCGATACTGATCATTTTTCCCCTCCCGAAACAAGAATGTTGATAAATTTCATTAACAAATCAATAACAATTCATTTATTCACATAATAAAAAACAAGTCAACAAAAATATTATCAAAGATAAGAACTATAACTGTACTTACCTTTCTCAACATAAAGATACACTCACAAAAGAGCTTTGCATCATGAAACCGATATTGCAGATGAAAATCAGTATCAATGATAGGTCACACAATTTACCAATTTATTTTCTCTTTTTTATTTGACTCTGGAGTAGGCTCCAAAGTGTAGAGTTTAGTCATTATCGTTGAATTGACTCTGCCAAGGGGGAGCCCATGCACTCAAACAAAAATAACACTCACCAACATAGCCACCAGCATGGAAGCTGTTGTGGTTCTACTGCCTGCACAGATCAGGCAAAAACCGTTAGTGAGCATTCACATAACCATGAACATGATAAGTCTTATTCACATGAGCACAACCATTCTCATGGAACACAAGAGACACAAGCGCCTGAGCTTTTAGCAAACCAGCGTTTTAGTTGGATTGTTAATGGCATGGATTGCCCAAGCTGTGCGCGCAAAATTGAAACGGCAGTCAGTAAAATTCCAGAAGTGAAGCAAGCTAAGGTTCTATTTGCAACTGAAAAACTGGTCGTGGATGCCGATACAGATATACGTTCAGCAGTTATCAAAGCCGTTAATCAGGCTGGATTTGACTTACACAACCCAGATTCAAATCAGAAAGCGCCAAAAAGCAGCCGTTGGAAAGAATTTACACCGATCATTATTCTTTCACTGATGATGCTAATAAGTTGGGGAATTTCCAATGTTAACGCCCCACTTGGTCGCATTGCCTTTATTATCACCACCGTAATTGGATTGGTACCTATTGCCAGCAAAGCCTGTCAGCTAATACGGTCAGGCACACCATTCGCTATTGAAACACTGATGAGCGTTGCAGCAATCGGCGCGCTATTTATTGATGCCACCGCCGAAGCGGCGATGGTACTGCTGCTGTTTATGCTTGGTGAAATGCTGGAATCCTACGCCGCCGGCCGTGCACGTCGAGGGGTGAGTGCATTGATGGCATTGGTCCCGGAAGAAGCGCTGCTGGTAAGAAATGGTGAGAAAAAAACTGTCCCGGTCGCAGACCTTCGCCCCGGCGACATTATTGAGGTTGCACCAGGCGGACGTTTACCGACTGACGCTGAATTACTCAGTTCATTCGCCAGCTTTGATGAAAGTGCTCTGACAGGTGAATCCATTCCGGTTGAACGAATACAGGGAGAAAAAGTCCCGGCAGGTTGTCTGTCTGTGGATCGTTCAGTACAGATGAAAGTGCTGTCTGAACAGGGTAACAACGCCATTGACCGCATCCTGCAACTGATTGAAGAAGCAGAAGAACGCCGCGCACCGATTGAGCGCTTTATTGATCGTTTCAGCCGGATTTACACGCCACTGATTATGCTGTTCTCTGCGTTGGTTATTATCATTCCGCCCACTGTATTCAGCCAGCCGTGGGAAACCTGGATTTACCGTGGCCTTACTTTGCTACTGATTGGTTGCCCTTGTGCTCTGGTGATTTCCACACCAGCCGCAATCACCTCAGCACTTGCAACTGCAACCCGCAGGGGTGCACTGATTAAAGGTGGTGCAGCACTGGAGCAACTGGGCCGAATCACAACCATCGCCTTTGATAAGACGGGTACACTGACAGCCGGTAAACCACAAGTCACTGATGTACAACCAGTAGAAAATATCAACGAATCTCAGCTATTAGCGCTGGCTTCCGCAGTAGAAAGTGGCTCCCATCACCCACTGGCCAAAGCTATCCTGCAACATACGGAAAGTAAAAACATTAATGTTACTGAAGCTGATCATCGTAAGGCGCTGGCAGGTATTGGTGTTGAAGGTCAGTTAGACGGCAAACGCATTCTAGTCAGTGCGCCTGGAAAACTGCCAGAAAGCATTTTGTCCGATCGTTGGAAACAGAAAATTGCGCAATTAGAAGATCACGGTAAAACCGTTGTTGCCGTGATGCATGATGGGCAATTTACCGGCCTTATCGCTATGCAGGATACATTGCGTCAGGATGCAATAGACGCCATTCGTTTACTGAAAGATCAGGGTATAAAATCAGTGATGCTGACAGGTGATAACCCGCGTGCTGCGACTGCAATTGCGGGTCAGTTAGGAATAGATTTCCACGCTGGATTAATGCCGGAAGATAAAGTCAAAGCTGTTATGAAGCTGAATAAAGATCACAACACAATGATGGTCGGTGACGGCATTAATGACGCCCCCGCAATGAAAGCTTCCAGTATCGGTGTGGCAATGGGAAGTGGTACTGATGTTGCGCTGGAAACCGCAGATGCAGCATTGACTCACAACCGTCTGACCGGTTTGTCGGAAATAATTGCCCTTTCTCGCGCCACTCACAATAATATTCGCCAGAACATTGCTATTGCGCTGGGGCTAAAAGGGATCTTCCTTGTCACCAGTCTGTTAGGTATTACTGGCCTGTGGATGGCAGTACTGGCAGACTCTGGCGCTACCGCCCTTGTGACTGCAAACGCTGTCAGGCTACTGAGAATTAAAGCGAAATAATGAAATCTGTTTAGCTATACAGTGAGTGATTTCTGTAATATCAATAAGGATATGGGTCTTATTCCAAAGGTCAACCCATATCCTGTACTAATAAAACCTATCCCTGCAAGAGCGCATTTATTTTGATGTTGTCTATACGATTCACACAATAGAAATCCCCTTTTACATCTATATCTATAGGCATGTTCAGCGTTGACTCTCTTTTTTCCGCACCAGATAGCGATAAGGTGTCTGTTCCGTTTCTTGCGCAACAAGCTGATGCTCCATAAAACGGCAGAAACCGGGAATATCACGCGTGGTTGCCGGATCATCAGCAAGAATTAATAACATCTGCCCTGCTTCCATATGACGTACGGTTTTCCGTACCATCATCACAGGTTCAGGACAACGAAGTCCTTGTGTATCAAGAGTCTTATCTGGATTGGTAAAAATATCTGGCATAACTATCTCTGTAATTTCAGGTAACTTATGACGGTGGATTATATTATAAAAAAGCTATCAAAAATTAACTTTACAGGCAGACATTTTGATTTTTCAGGCAACAGACGTATCATACGAAGCGCCGTCAGCTAAAGCGGCAGCTATTTCATTGGGTTCCCTCACCCCATTATCCAAAAAGGTACAATATGCTTTTATTAACTACAGCTAAGCGGCAACGAACGACTACTTTGATTTGGCTTTCGTTATTTCATATCCTGATTATTACTTCCAGTAATTATCTGGTGCAATTACCTGTCTCTATTTTTGGTTTTCATACCACCTGGGGAGCTTTTACTTTCCCATTTATCTTTCTTGCAACAGATTTGACTGTTCGTATCTACGGCGCACCACTGGCAAGGCGAATCATTACTACCGTTATGATCCCTGCATTACTGATCTCTTATATTATTTCAGCCCTCTTCTTCCAAGGAATGTGGCAAAAGTTTGCCGCGCTGTCTGAATTCAATCTATTTATTGCCCGTATTGCTTGTGCCAGCTTTATGGCCTATTCACTTGGGCAAATACTGGATGTATATGTCTTTAATCGCCTGCGCCAAAAACGTAACTGGTGGGTCGCTCCCGCCGTCGCCATGTTCCTTGGCAATCTGCTGGATACTCTTGCCTTCTTCTTTATCGCCTTCTACCGCAGTACCGATGCCTTCATGGCCGCTAACTGGGTCGAGATTGGGTTAGTGGATTACTGCTTTAAGCTATTAATATGCTTGATCTTTTTCCTGCCAGCTTACGGTATTTCACTGAACCTGATTCTGAAGTATTTTTTCGCTTACCCGGCTGGCAATGCTCATATCCAGGTTCGCTGATTTTCATCTACCTGGCAGATACCGGGCATAGATCAAAAAAATGCATATTTCCCGCGATAAAACGGGTATAACAACTTTATTTATCCATAATCAACCATTACTTTTTATCATACGGTGTTAGTCTGTTAAGTAATTAAGTACTTTTTTCATCCGAAGCCAATTTCCTGGTCTGTCACATTCTGCTCCCTGTTTGTCAGGAAGATTTATATAGCAAACAGACATTAAGTTTCCACAAAAGGAGTATTTTTATGTTGAAAGTTATTCAATCTCCAGCCAAATATATTCAGGGGCCTGATGCCCTGCTCCATATTGGTAAATACACAAAAACTATCGCCGACCATGTTTTTGTTATTATCGGTAACTCTGCTATGAAATTAGTGGGAGATACTGTTTATAGCAGCCTGGAAGAATCTGATGTTACCAGCCATTTTGAAGTGTTTGGCGGTGAATGTAGCCGTAGTGAAATTCAGCGCCTGTCTGACATGCTTAAAAAGCATGAATGCCAGGCTGTTATTGGCATCGGTGGCGGTAAAGTACAAGATACCGCAAAAGTAGTTGCTCACGAATCCAAATTACCTCTTCTGATTGCACCAACTATCGCCTCTACTAACGCCCCAGCCAGCGCTCTCTCTGTTGTTTATACCGATGACGGCGAATATGAGGACTATCTGTTTTTCCCAACCAATCCAGATATTGTACTGATTGATACCAGTATTATTGCTAAAGCCCCAACCCGCTTCCTGATTGCCGGCATTGGCGACGCACTGGCAACTTACTTCGAAGCACGCGTCTGCCATGCCGGCCATAAGCCTAGAATGACCGGTGGTGGAATATCCCGCACGGCGATGGCTCTTTCCCATCTCTGTTACGAAACTTTAGTAGAAGAAGGTTATAAAGCAAAACTGGCTGTTGAGGTAGGAGTCAGTACACCTGCAGTGGAAAATGTTATCGAAGCCATTACTTATTTGAGTGGTCTGGGCTTTGAAAATACGGGTGTCGCTGCCGCTCATTCCGTACACAACGGCTTTACTGTATTGGAGGAATGCCACCATATGTATCACGGCGAAAAAGTCGCTTTCGGGGTATTGGTTCAACTAGTGCTGGAGAATAGCCCAAATGAAGAATTGGATACTTTACTTGATTTCTGCGTGCAGATCGGTCTACCGATTACGTTAGATCAACTTGGCGTGAAAGATGGTGAAAAACTGAAAGAGAAAGTGATGGCAGTGGCGCAAGCCAGTTGTGTTGAAGGTGAAACCATTCACAACATGCCTTTTGAAGTGACACCGGAAAAAGTGTATGCCGCTATTCTTACTGCTGACCGCATGGGGCGTGACTGGCTGTATTAAACCAGAAAAGAGCGGGGAAACTTCCCGCTCTTATTTTGTTCGGACAACCGGAGTTCGGAATGAAAAAGCTGATAAATAACGCACTGACCAAAACCAGTGCGTCAGATAGACAAATGCGTCGACGTTATTCAGGCCAAAAATTCTCATCCAATATTTGCTCAAATGTCCAAAGGCAGGTTACAGGAAATACATTCTGATTAATCATCGTCTCCTTTTCTGCTAATCGACGAGCAGCAATGTAGGCTTTTTCCAAATGCTCATCCAACTTATTTCTCAGACTGGGAGATTCTTTCAAACATTCAGTAGCCTTATCCCTCTGCTCCTCAATAGTCAATTCCCAGCTGCGCCCCCGGCGATTTGCCTGATATTTCCATTTCAACAAGTGTGCGAGTAAAATCTCCAGCCGGGACCGTAGTTCTCTGCGCTCACTTCGCCCCATCGCTTCTATTTCCTCAAGAAGATTTTCAGTATCCAGTTGCTCAAGATGACCAGAACGAAGCAAACTTGCCTGCTCCTGCGTCCAGCCATAAAAGTCACTGTCATAACGTGTTGTCATGATTCCTCCATTGGCATACCAGCTATACAATTGTGTAGCTGATTTAGTCTGTCAAATTATAACCACACCGTCAAAGTAATATATCATCGTTAAAATCGATTAACGGCTCATTTCCTATAGATTGCAGTGGAAAAATCAACACCGAAGTTTCCTTCGTCTGGAATAATGCATAAAACGCACTGACCAAAGCCAGTGCGTCAAGATAAACAAATGCGTCGGCGTTATTCAGGCCAAAAATTCTCATCCATGATTTGCTCAAACGTCCAGGGGCAAGTTTCAGGGAATACACTGCGTCTAATATTAGTTTCCCGCTCTGCGGCAATAATGGCATCACCATAAGCATCAGAGAAAATTTCACTAAGTTCTGATCTTAGGCTAGGATTTTTTTTAAGACGGCGAGCTATTTTCCTTCGTTGCTCTTCAATCGTCAATTTCCAACTTCTGCCTTGCCGTTCAGACTGAAATCGCCATTTTAGAAGGTGGAGAAACAGCACTTCAAGACGAGATTCCAGCTCGTTTCTTTGGCTATTTCCCATACTTTCTATTTCCTCCGAAAGGTTTTCCGTGTCCAATTGACTCAAATTGCCGGAACGAAGCAAACTTGCCTGCTCCTGCGTCCAGCCATAAAAGTCACTGTCATAACGTGTTGTCATGGTTCCTCCACTGGCATACCAGCTATACAATTGTGTAGCTGATTTAGTCTGTCAAATTATAACCACACCGTCAAAGTAATATATCATCGTTAAAATCGATTAACGGCTCATTTCCTATGATGACATCCATTTCTCTGTCACAGGAAAACTGCCCATCATGCATAACGACTTTCCAACCAGATTACTAGCTAATAATGTTCTTATCCTAAATAGAACAGGCAAAAAACTGAGGTTTTTGTTTGATAAAGAACAATAACGAACCAAAAACGCTCACCAACAATTAAGTAAAGCTCGTTATTGTGACAGTAGTCACAATTTCATTGGTAAAGTACGTTTTAAAAAGTTAACAAATCACTCAAAATCACCGCCAAGGCAAAACGATTTTAACAACTGAGTCTTGTCTCACAGATAGGTTGGGTTATTTCGACTATCATAATTTTCGTTATGGAAAATAATCACTTACAAAACCTCTCACTTTCCCATCCGGTGGCATTAGTCAACCGGTGAGTTGTTCACATAACCAAAAAGCCATCGGAGGCAAAATATGTTAAGTATTTTCAAGCCGGCGCTTCATAAGCCCCGACTGCCAACACAACAGATAGATCCACTCTATCGTCGCCTACGCTGGCAAATTTTTATGGGTATTTTCCTTGGTTATGCCGCTTACTATTTAGTAAGGAAGAACTTTGCACTTGCAATGCCTTATCTGATTGAACAAGGTTTTTCCAAAGGAGATCTTGGTCTCGCGCTATCAGGGATCTCTATCGCATACGGCTTCTCCAAATTCATCATGGGCTCCATATCCGACCGTTCTAACCCGCGAGTCTTTTTACCGGCGGGTCTGATTCTCGCTGCGGCTGTCATGCTGTTTATGGGCTTTGTACCCTGGGCGACTTCCAGTATCGCTGTTATGTTTGTGCTGCTGTTCATGTGTGGTTGGTTTCAGGGTATGGGTTGGCCTCCCTGCGGCCGTACTATGGTGCACTGGTGGTCACAGAAAGAACGTGGCGGGATCGTCTCCGTCTGGAACTGTGCGCATAATGTCGGTGGTGGTTTACCTCCATTATTATTCCTGCTGGGCATGGCGTGGTTTAATGACTGGAAAGCCGCCCTTTATATGCCAGCGTTCGCCGCAATTCTCGTTGCACTGATCGCTTTTGCCTTAATGCGTGACACACCACAATCCTGTGGCTTGCCATCAATTGAAGAACATAAAAACGACTACCCGTCTGATTACACAGAGAAAAACGAAGAAGAATTAACAGCCAAGCAGATCTTCATGCAGTATGTATTACCGAACAAACTACTGTGGATGGTCGCTATGGCTAACGTGTTTGTTTATCTGCTGCGTTACGGTGTTCTTGATTGGTCACCAACCTATCTGCGTGAGGTCAAGCATTTCGCACTGGATAAATCTTCATGGGCTTACTTCCTGTACGAATATGCCGGTATCCCAGGTACATTACTGTGTGGCTGGATGTCAGACAAAGTATTTAAAGGTAACCGTGGTGCAACAGGCGTATTCTTTATGACATTAGTCACTATCGCAACTGTCGTATTCTGGCTGAACCCAGCCGGTAATCCAACTGTAGACATGGCTTGTATGTTGATTATTGGCTTCCTTATCTACGGCCCAGTTATGCTGACAGGTCTGCACGCTCTTGAGTTGGCACCGAAGAAAGCTGCCGGTACAGCCGCCGGCTTCACCGGCTTATTTGGTTACTTAGGTGGCTCCGTTGCAGCAAGTGCTATCGTCGGCTATACCGTTGACTTCTTCGGCTGGGACAGCGGTTTTATGGTGATGATTGGTGGTAGTATCCTGGCCGTTATTCTATTACTGATTGTCATGATCACAGAAAACAAACATAAACAGGAATTAGCCCGTCAGTATGGCTAATCACTGTCACTAAACTGTGATATATCACTGATAATATAACAAGCCGCGATATTATTTATGTCGCGGCTTTTCAATTTGTAAACTAAGAGATTGCCAGCAAGCAGCATTATTAATATAACAAGACAAGCAGCTTAATAGGATTGATTTTTACCTCATCGCTAAAACGGAGAAAAAACAATATGCAAACTCCAATCAAAACAATAGTCACAGGCATGATTTTAGCATCATCTATTTCGGTCATAGCGCAGGCGGCAGATAAGATTGTTATCGCTCATCGCGGTGCAAGCGGATACTTACCGGAACACACCCTGCCTGCTAAAGCTATGGCTTACGCCGAGGGTGCTGATTATCTGGAACAAGACTTGGTTATGACTAAAGATAACGAGCTGGTGGTATTACATGATCATTACCTTGATCGTGTGACTGACGTTGCAAATAAGTTTCCTGACCGAGCCCGTCAGGACGGCCGTTACTATGCCATTGATTTTACCCTGCCTGAAATCAAATCACTGAAATTCACAGAAGGCTTTGATATCAAAAATGGCCAACAGATACAAAGCCATGCAAACCGTTTCCCGATGTGGAAATCTGATTTTCGGATCCACACTTTTCAAGAAGAGATTGAGTTTGTTCAAGGGTTGAATAAATCAACGGGTAAAAATATCGGTATCTACTCTGAAATCAAAGCACCGTGGTTCCATCGGCAAGAGGGCAAAGATATTTCCACTCAGGTGCTGGCAGTATTGAAAGAATATGGTTACACCAAGAAAAGCGATAAAGTTTATCTGCAATGTTTTGATGCCAACGAACTCAAGCGGATTAAAAACGAGCTTGAACCTAAGCTGGGCATGGATTTGAAACTGGTTCAACTTATCGCCTATACCAACTGGAATGAAACCTATGAACAAAAATCAAACGGCAAATGGGTAAATTACAGCTATGATTGGATGTTCAAACTAGGGGCAATGAAAGAAGTGGCACAATATGCCGATGGTATTGGCCCTGATTACCATATGGTTATATCGGAAGATTCCACACCAACCAATATTAAATTAACCGGTATGGTGAAAGATGCCCACGCTAATAATATGGAAGTCCATCCATACACCATTCGGGTTGATGCACTTCCTAAATATGCCACCAACGGCGATCAACTTTTCGATATTATTTATAACCAAGCGGATGTAGACGGCGTATTTACCGATTTTCCTGATTTAGGTGTGAAATTCCTACAAAAACAGCATCAACATAAGTGAGACAGATGCAAGCAGGGCGTCTTAATCAACGCCCTATTGTTTTATGCCTTATTTACCGAAAAGGCAATGACATCACTGAGCCTTTCTGCGCCTAAAGCCAGCATCACCAGACGATCAATGCCAAGTGCCACACCTGCACACTCAGGTATCCCCTGTTTCAGAGCGCCAATCAAGTTTTCATCAATCGGCCGGACAGGTAAACCCAGCTCCGCACGTTTACGGTTATCCTGTTCAAAACGCTGACGTTGTTCATCACCATCAGTCAGTTCACGGAAACCATTTGCCAGCTCAACACCTTTGAAATAGACTTCAAAACGCTCTGCAACCCGATGATCTTCTTTACTGATTTCCGCCAAAGAAGCTTGAGAAGCAGGAAAATGGTAGATAAAAGTTGGCTTTTCAGTACCAATATGCGGTTCAACACCGACGGCAAACAAAAGTTGCAACAAAATATCCCGATCTTCCTCTGTATCAGCAATATTGCTCAGATCCAGTTTAGCGGCTACTTCACGCAATTTTTCTTTCTCTGCGGACAACGGGTCAATATCCAGATAACGCAGAAAAGCCTGCTGATAAGAGAGTGGCTCTGCACTTTCACAGTCCAAAATCTGCTGAAGTAAGTCATCAACCTCATTTATCAGACGATACATATCATAGTGAGGCCGATACCATTCCAGCATGGTAAATTCAGGATTATGATAACGACCCGCTTCTTCGTTACGGAAACAGCGGCTGATCTGATAAATAGGGCCACTTCCTGCCGCCAGCAGGCGTTTCATGTGAAATTCCGCACTTGTCATCAGATATAGAGTCATGCCATCTGCGGCGCCTGGACCAACAAACTCTGTCTGAAAAGAAAACAATTGAATATCAGTCACTGTAGACTGCCCCATCGCAGGTGTTTCAACTTCTAGTACCCCACGTTCTGCGAAAAAGCGTCGTATTTCTGCTAAAATAGCCGCCCGTTTCAACAAGTTGGCGATAGGTGCACTTGGCTGCCAGTTTGCTGTTTCGCTCATGTAAATGACTCCAAAATAAAACAAAACATGCAGTCTACCTGCATCACACATATCAGACAAATTATTACCGACTGATCATCCCGGAACAACTTAAATTGCCTTACCTCAAAACTACAGCAAATTTGCTATAGCCAGATATATCATTATCAGCTACCTGCCGAAATATTATCGTCAAATAAATACTAAAGTCATGAGAGATTTTACTTAATCACGACAAAAACGATGCTAGCCAAAATCACTATCTACTCAAACAGAGTTATCAATTTAAATTGGCAAAATACGTCTATATCAGTCTTATCCGGCTTAATATAATTAAGACCATTTATGTTAATCCGACTCAAATATTTTCCATTATCTGCCTGCAATGCGATAGTGTGATCTGATAGTGCCATCATATTCTATTGTCACATTTATTTATTAAATAACCACGAGTTATTTTCACATTTAAATTAAAAAAACCATAAGTCAAATAAAAAACATTCAAAATTATTAATTACAATATTATAAATAATTCTAAGAGAACATCTTTAACGTTTTATTTTATAATAAGTAATTATCCTTTTTCACTTAGTGTTATTAAATTACTCATCATATTATTTTAAAAATAAGAAAGAACACGTTTTTATAATATCGTTGAATTTGCATAATTTTTATATCAATACACAAATATGGGATAAGTCAAATTTACATTGAATAGCTTGAATGTTCAGCACCATAATTTCATACTATCATTATACTCAAACAACCGTTCTACAACCCAATTCTGGGTGACTAATTCCTGTCTCAGATCATGTTTTAGTGATCAAATCGGACAAAACACCCTTTCATATCAAATTTCCCTCGCTTGCCATTCGCTATACTTAATCCCACACAAAAAGTAACAAATAGCTATCCTTAATCGTTAAAGCACCGGATTTTACCTATAGAATCCTACTATATGAGAAACAATAACAACAACATTCAGGAAAGTTACCGACACTTTTATTTACTAACTCATTTCACTTAAACAATGGAGAAGCACAGTGCAAACCTTTAATGCCGATCTCGCTATCATCGGAGCCGGGGGAGCAGGTCTACGTGCCGCAATTGCCGCAGCTGAGGCCAATCCTCAAATGAAGATTGCTTTAATCTCAAAAGTCTACCCAATGCGTAGCCACACGGTGGCAGCAGAAGGCGGATCAGCGGCAGTCACTCAAGCTCACGACTCCTACGATTTCCATTTCAATGACACTGTATCCGGTGGTGACTGGCTGTGTGAACAAGATGTTGTTGAATACTTTGTCGAACATTGTCCGACAGAAATGATCCAACTGGAGCAATGGGGCTGTCCGTGGAGCCGTAGAGAAGATGGTTCTGTCAATGTGCGTCGTTTCGGTGGTATGAAGATAGAGCGCACTTGGTTCGCGGCGGATAAAACCGGCTTCCACATGCTGCATACCCTATTCCAGACTTCTCTGAAATCCCCCCAAATCCAACGTTTTGATGAACATTTTGTCCTCGACATTTTGGTAGATGAAGGGCAGGTACATGGCTTGGTTGCACTGAATATGATGGAAGGCACCAAAATTCAGATCCGGGCCAATGCTGTTATTATGGCGACCGGTGGTGCAGGCCGTGTATACCGCTACAACACGAACGGCGGTATCGTAACGGGTGATGGTATGGGCATGGCATTCCGTCATGGCGTACCACTGCGTGATATGGAATTTGTTCAGTATCACCCAACTGGCCTGCCAGGTTCCGGTATCCTGATGACCGAAGGTTGTCGTGGTGAAGGTGGGATTCTGGTCAACAAGGATGGTTACCGCTATTTACAAGATTATGGCCTCGGCCCTGAAACCCCACAGGGCAAACCTGAAAACAAATATATGGAACTAGGTCCCCGTGACAAAGTTTCTCAGGCTTTTTGGCATGAATGGCGTGCCGGTCGTACTATTTCCACTCAGCGTGGCGACGTGGTTTATCTGGATCTGCGCCATCTGGGTGAGAAGAAATTACTTGAGCGTCTGCCCTTTATCTGCGAACTGGCAAAAACCTATGTTGGCGTTGATCCGGTTAAAGAACCCATTCCGGTTCGCCCTACCGCACACTACACTATGGGCGGTATTGAAACTGACCAGAAATGTGAAACCCGCATTAGAGGTCTGTTCGCTGTCGGTGAATGTTCTTCTGTCGGTCTACATGGTGCAAATCGTCTTGGTTCCAATTCTCTGGCTGAACTGGTGGTCTTTGGTCGTCTGGCTGGTGAAGAAGCAGTTAAACACGCTCAACAAGCCAAATCTGTCAATAACCGCGCACTGGATGCCCAGGCAAGTGATGTAGCTGCGCGTTTGAACAACTTGCTGAAACAGGAAGGAACGGAAAGTTGGTCGAAGATCCGTGATGAAATGGGTATCTCTATGGAGGAAGGCTGCGGCATTTACCGTACCCCTGAACTCATGCAGAAAACGATTGATAAGATTGCTGAGCTGAAAGATCGCTTCAAACACGTGAATATCACTGATAAAACCAGTGTTTTCAACACTGATCTGCTGTACACCATTGAGCTTGGCTTTGGTCTGGATGTAGCCGAATGTATGATTCATTCTGCGATAAACCGTAAAGAGTCCCGGGGGGCGCATCAACGTCTAGATACAGGTTGTACCGAGCGTGATGATGAAAATTTCCTGAAACATACGCTGGCTTTCTATCACTCTGAAAGTGCACCTCGTCTGGAATACAGTGACGTAAAAATTACCAAATCCACTCCAGCGAAACGAGTATACGGCGGTGAAGCAGCGGCACAAGAAAAAAAGGAGCAGGCGAATGGCTGATATGAAAACACTGAGAATGGAGGTCATGCGTTACAACCCGGAAAATGATGCTGAACCTCATTCTACAACCTATGAGGTTCCTTACGATGAACAGACCTCGTTACTTGATGCGTTAGGTTACATTAAAGACAATCTGGCCGCCGACCTCTCTTACCGCTGGTCCTGCCGGATGGCTATCTGTGGCTCTTGCGGCATGATGGTTAACCGTGTGCCGAAACTGGCCTGTAAAACCTTCCTGCGTGACTATCCACAAGGTATGAAAGTTGAAGCGCTGGCTAACTTTCCTATTGAGCGTGACCTGGTAGTGGATATGACTCACTTTATTGAAAGTCTGGAAGCTATCAAACCATACATTATCGGAAATGATCGTAAACCTTCTGAAGGTCCGAACATTCAGACTCCGGCACAAATGGCAAAATATCATCAGTTTTCTGGTTGTATCAACTGTGGCCTTTGCTATGCCGCTTGCCCTCAGTTCGGTTTGAACCCTGAGTTTATCGGACCGGCAGCAATTACTCTGGCTCACCGTTACAATCTTGATAACCGTGACCACGGTAAGAAGGAACGTATGCCACAACTTAACAGCCAGAATGGGGTATGGAGCTGTACTTTCGTCGGCTATTGTTCTGAAATCTGCCCAAAACATGTCGATCCGGCTGCCGCTATTCAACAAGGCAAGATCGAAAGTGCAAAAGACTTCATGATCGCCATGCTGAAACCACAATAAAGGGGAGAAATAGTACAATGACTACCAAACGTAAACCTTATGTCCGCGGCATAGCTCCCAACTGGTGGCAGAAACTGGACTTTTATCGCTTCTATATTCTGCGTGAAAGTACTGCGGTTACGACTGTGTGGTTCAGTATCTTGCTGATATGCGGTGTATTCGCTCTAAAAGGTGGTGCACAAAGCTGGAATGGATTCGTCACCTTCTTGCAAAACCCAGTTATCCTACTGATTAACATCGTCACTCTACTGGGCACTCTGCTACACACCAAAACGTGGTTTGAACTGGCACCAAAGGCAGCTAACGTAGTGATAAAAGGTGAAAAAATGGGACCTGAACCCATAATCAAGCTGTTATGGGCCGTCACTATTATTGTCACCGCTATGATCTTAGGCATAGCCTTACTTTAACCCCAAGGAGAATCTGATGAATCAAATACCTAAACGTTCCGATGAACCGATTTTCTGGGGATTATTTGGTGCTGGGGGTATGTGGGGCGCAATTGTGGCTCCAGCCATTATCTTACTGGTAACTATCCTATTACCACTGGGAATAGCACCGGAAGCGTTAAGCTATGAAAGAATTTTGGTTTTCTGTCAGAGCTTGATTGGTCGTGCTTTCTTATTACTAATGATTACTCTGCCGCTATGGTGCGGTTTACACCGTATTCATCACGGTATGCATGACCTGAAAATTCATGTCCCAGCAGGTAAATGGGTTTTCTACGGTCTGGCAGCGATCCTGAGTGTTGTCGCTATCATCGCTGTTTTCACTCTGTAATTGGCAAAGCAGTCGCCGAAGTATGAGGAAGGTACTGATGACAATAGCGTAAAAACTCATGAGTAAATGCGCGGCGGCACATCATCTGGATAAGTTTTAAATCATACTGCTCTGATATTGGACTTTCTGATTGCTTGTTTGTGCCCCGCCAATCATATGAAGCTATCGCAAAAGGCCAGCGTACCGCTCACAGGGTAGGGGTGAATCTCATTAACCAACCGCACTGCCAACCTGTAAGACGCTATATTTAACCTTTGGAGTGCGGTTTAAAATTAACTAGCCAGTTTCAGACCAATAATACCGGCAACAATCAGGACGAGGCTCAATACTCTGGCAAGGCTTGCTGACTCACCCAAAACCATAATGCCAAAAATGGCGGTACCTACTGCGCCTACTCCAGTCCATACGGCATAGGCTGTGCCCACTGGTAAGCCTTTCATTGCATAAGCGAGCATCCCTACACTGATAGCCATAGCACCGGCAGTAATAAGACTTGGTGTCAAGCGGGTAAAACCATGAGTGTATTTCAGGCCAACCGCCCAAATAACTTCAAACAAACCAGCGATAATAAGAATAAACCAGGACATATCAACGCCCATAGAGTTGTGGGGTCGTCCCCGAAAAACCGAAGTATATCCAGGTCGTCCCGAATAACTATTAGAAATGAAGGCAGATTATAATCGTGTAAGAGTGTGGTATCAATAAAATAATATTACAGCAGTCTGAAGACATAAATAGCTATTGCCTTCCACATTAATTAAAGAAAAACCGCAGCCTGTTGCCCAGAACGGCGGTTTTTACCGAATACAAC
The DNA here is from genome assembly GCF_042879395.1 of Photorhabdus sp. RM322S. Classification (NCBI taxonomy): domain Bacteria; kingdom Pseudomonadati; phylum Pseudomonadota; class Gammaproteobacteria; order Enterobacterales; family Morganellaceae; genus Photorhabdus; species Photorhabdus sp. RM322S. The sequence goes on along the minus strand of NZ_JBHFKW010000030.1, from coordinate 18,577 downwards.
CAGCGGTTATTTTACGCGGGAAACATATTCGCCAGAACGAGTATCCACTTTAATCACCTCACCGATTTGTACGAACAGAGGTACTTTTACCACAGCACCAGTGCTCAGGGTTGCTGGTTTACCACCCGTACCCGCAGTGTCACCTTTCAGACCTGGATCAGTCTCAGTGATTTCCAATTCAACAAAGTTCGGTGGCGTTACAGAGATAGGCTGACCATTCCATAGCGTCAGGATACACTCAGCCTGCTCAACCAACCATTTCGCATTCTCTCCAACCGCTTTTTCATCAGCGGCTAACTGCTCGAAGGTTTCGTTGTTCATAAAGTGCCAAAACTCACCATCGTTATACAGGTAAGTCAGGTTCATATCCATTACGTCTGCGGCATCTACAGAGTCAGTAGACTTGAACGTTTTTTCTAGTAGTTTGCCGGAAATCAGCTTACGAATACGAGTACGGGCAAACGCCTGGCCTTTGCCCGGCTTAACAAATTCACTCTCAATAACAGAGCATGGCTCGCCATCTAACATGATTTTAAGACCTGAACGGAATTCGTTGGTACTATAAGTAGCCATGGAGACCCTCTAATTTAAACAAAATGGCTTTGCCAAAAAATGGCGCATATTATAACCCCAAAGATCCTCATCAGAGAAGACTGGTTGAAACAACTTACAGATGTTATTACTGATCCTGACGAATTATTACAATTATTGTCGTTACATGAACACCCGGAGCTAGCCAAAGGGAGTGGCGCTCGTCGGCTGTTTCCACTACGAGTACCCAGAGCCTTTGCTGCCCGTATGCAAGCAAACGATCCTAATGATCCGTTGTTACTACAGGTCATAACGACACCAGAAGAATTTACGCTTACACCTGGTTTTTCCACCGATCCTCTGGATGAACAGCGAAGTGCCGTTCCCGGTTTATTGCATAAATACCGTAACCGCGCACTGCTGCTGGTTAAAGGAGGATGCGCGGTTAACTGCCGTTACTGCTTCCGCCGTCATTTCCCATACGAGGATAACAAAGGTAATAAGCGCAACTGGCAGCAAGCGTTAAATTATATTCAACAGCATCCTGAGCTTGATGAGATTATCTTCTCTGGCGGCGATCCGTTAATGGCAAAAGATCATGAATTGGACTGGTTGATCAGCAACCTGGAAAAAATTTCCCATATCAAACGACTACGTATTCACACCCGTTTGCCTGTGGTTATCCCCGCCAGGATCACAACAACACTTTGCGATCGGCTGTCACAATCGAGATTACAAGTGATCATGGTGACGCATATCAATCATGCTAATGAGATCGACCCATCCTTACAGAGCAGTATGATGATGCTAAAACAAGCAGGCATCACGTTACTAAACCAAAGTGTATTATTACGCGGTATCAATAATCACTCTGATATTCTGGCTGATCTGAGCAACGCTCTGTTTGATGCGGGGATTCTGCCCTATTACATTCATGTACTGGATAAAGTACAAGGAGCCACTCATTTTATGGTCAGTGATGAGGAAGCCAGAGAGCTTATCCGGGAATTGCTGACAAAAGTTTCAGGTTATCTGGTGCCACGTCTGGCAAGGGAGATAGGCGGAGAACCGAGTAAGACGCCATTAGATTTGGGACTAAGGCAAAATTAACAGAAAATTCATGCCCGGATGCTTTTCAGCCGGGCATGTCATTCAAATCCAGAATACAATTACTGACATTTATAGACTTGACCAATCATTTTACTATCCAGTGGAACAAAGCTCGATAACAGGCTTTCACTTGGGCTGGTTACACCATAAATCACATTTCCGCCCATAGCTGCGGCTTTATTGCGTAAATCATTAGCCGCACCACGCATTGAGCTACTCTCATTACTTACGCCAGTCATCCAGTTACTTTGAGTACCTGCCACTTCACCTAATAACTGGCACTCACTGCCTGGCTTAGTATCAACAAAACGAACCTGTGAACCGCCGGAAGTTAATTGATTTGTGGCTGTACACCCTGCTAACAGTAACAATGCTGAAGCACTGAGCAAAACTTTAATTCGCATTTCTTTCCCCATTTATCGTTGGAAATTTCACAACTAATCATCAATATACCTTGTTGTACACCAATATCGCAAAACAAATAATTTATAAAGGAACCCTTAAGATGAAGTGTTTAAGCCAGAAACTTTTTGCACCAGTATGAATTCAGCAAAAAATAGAGAGAATAGCCGAATAGATAATATGGATAAACTATTTATCTCATGAAAATTAATTAGCTGGTTAGTACATTGACTATTTTATATCGTATGAAAACAGAAAAATAAGTGACATCCGTTACATTCATAGTACAAGCACAAAAATGAGCCTGTAATTTAATTAACTCCATTTGATTTTTTATCGAGAAATTATATGACATTACATCTTATGGAAAGCCACCCATTAAGGTATTTAGATATTATATTCATCTAGGTTTTACATGGACTTGATTATATTTAAATAATTACTACTTTTTCAATCACTACTCTAATGGATTAAATATAATGGTATTTTTTATATTAAATACCTGAAGATTTTCTGTTTTTCAATTGTCACAGTGACAGCTGACATATCGGGGATAATACATCACTGTATCAAACACGATTATAAAGGAACTATTAACAACAGAGTGTAAAAGTGATCATTAACTGCCGTTCACTAATATGGAACATGAGTTAAGAAAGAGGTGTCGCATTTAGTCAGAAATACCGAAAATAGTATCCATTGACACCATGATAACACCCAATCAGGCATTTTCATGATGTCATATTTTGCAGTTATCACTCCTCATCACCAATGTGGATATTCTCTGTCAGATAGTCCAAAAATACCCGAACTCGTGATGGGAATTGGCGACCTGGACCAACAAAAACCGCATATATCTTTTCCTCATCACCAGGATTATAATTTTCGAGTACAGGTAGCAACAGACCAGCCTGAATATCGGCACTCACATGGAAACGTGCCAGACGTGCTAAACCAAGTCCGGCTATCGCAGCTTTGCGCATGGTTTCTCCATCACCGAGCAACAAATTTCCTGAAGGCAGTTGTTGCACCCGCTCTTCTGAATCGATGAAAGGCCAAGCTTTCACATGGCGGGTAAAGCCAAAACCGAGCCGATTGTAGCGACCAAGGTCTCCAGGCGTAGAAGGTATCCCCATCCTTTCAAGGTATGAAGGAGCTCCTACCACAACCATTCGGCTTGAACCCAACCGCCGCACCATAAGACGCGGGTCGTCCAGAGGACCAACGCGAATCGCCACATCACTGCGATCATCAAGTAAATCCACTATCAAGTCGCACAATGAGATGTCGAGTGTGATCTCCGGGTAGCGTTGCAGAAAATCCGGCAACAAAGGCATCAAGCAGTGTTTTCCAAACGCAACATGGCAATGCACGCGTATTCGTCCACGAGGCGCCGCACCCTGATTTGCTTCTTGTTCAGCGGCTACGATGTCCTCCAAAATCCTAATACTGCGCTCATAGAAAACAGAGCCCTCAGATGTTAACTGAAGCTTACGTGTCGTTCTATTCAGCAACCGTACACCGAGTCGTATCTCTAGTCGATTGATAAGCTTACTGACTGCTGATGGCGTCATACCGAGCTTGCGAGCAGCAGCAGAGAGGCTTTCCGACTCAATTACCTGAACGAATACAGCCATTTCTGTAGATCTATTGAATTTGTGCATAGATATTTGAATTTTTTTCCAAAATCCTATGAATAAATGAATTCTAGTCTAATAAGCTCGTTTTTTCTAAAGTTAAAGATATATTTTTACTACGACAACCCGGCAGCTTTAGTGTTTGCCCTTTCCAAAAGACGCCTAATTTTGGGGTTCACCACCGGGAATCGACCCGTTAAGTTTCCTCCTATGGGCAGTTAATTTTGATAAAAGAGGAAATTCTCTGCGAGAGTCAGTGGATTATTTGCACAAGGTATGGTCAGGAAAGCGGCTACTATCTGAATTTGTCATTTGATCCAGAACTGCCCCCAATCCCGTACCGATTCGAAGCAAAGATAGACGGAAACCTTTAATTGTTTACTTACGAAAACCCTACACTACAGGGGTTGACTATCAGGGATGCACCTACGGCATTCGATCTATTGCTTGAAATGCTTGACGAACTTGCTGAGGATACCCTCTCTTAATCTTAGCTCACAATTAAGGCAAGGTACTCTATAGAAGTATCAATATATCTGACACGGGACGGGTCACAAGAATTTACCGAGATCGTGAATTGCAACTTCGTGGTGGGGAAAATCGCTATTGTCACAGCCAGTGACTTATTTTGAGTTTGAATTGAAACACCACACAACTATTCAGCTTGTTGTGGCATGTTTTCTATAAAAAAGCGTGTGAGCAGAATTAACCTGCTCACACAAGACGTATAGTTACATCAAAGCAATGCGACTTTCGTCACATTACATCATGCCGCCCATACCGCCCATGCCACCCATACCGCCTGCTGCACCTAAATCAGCTTTATCATCTTTAGGCAGGTCAGTCACCATACATTCAGTAGTGATCATCAGGCCAGCGATAGATCCTGCGAATTGCAGTGCAGAACGGGTCACTTTGGTTGGATCCAAAATACCCATTTCGATCATATTGCCATACTGTTCAGTAGTCGCGTTATAACCGTAGTTGCCTTCACCTGCTTTCACGTTGTTCGCGATAACAGAGGGTTCTTCACCTGCGTTGTCAACGATCTGACGCAAAGGTGCTTCCATTGCGCGCATTGCAACACGGATACCTACGTTTTGATCTTCGTTGTCGCCTTTCAGGCCAGCAATTGAAGCGGCAACGCGAACCAGAGCAACACCACCACCAGCAACCACGCCTTCTTCTACTGCTGCACGGGTTGCATGCAGAGCATCGTCAACACGGGCGCGTTTTTCTTTCATCTCAACTTCTGTTGCAGCACCCACTTTGATAACAGCAACACCGCCAGCCAGTTTAGCCAAGCGCTCTTGCAGTTTTTCACGGTCGTAATCAGAAGTGGATTCTCCGACCTGCTGACGAATCTGAGAAACACGGCCATCAATTGCCACTTTTTCGCCAACACCATCAATGATAGTTGTGGTGTCTTTGTTGATAACGATACGTTTTGCCTGACCCAGATCTTCCAGAGTGGCTTTTTCCAACTCCAGACCGATCTCTTCAGAGATAACGATACCGTTAGTCAGAACAGCGATATCCTGCAACATAGCTTTACGGCGGTCACCGAAGCCAGGCGCTTTAACCGCAGCAACTTTTACGATGCCACGCATAGTGTTAACAACCAGAGTTGCCAGTGCTTCGCCTTCAACATCTTCAGCAACAATCAGCAAAGGCTTACTTGCCTTAGCTACGCCTTCAAGAACTGGCAACAGTTCACGGATATTGGAGATTTTTTTATCTACCAGAAGAATATATGGGTTTTCTAACTCAATAGAACCGTTTTCTGGTTTATTGATGAAATAAGGAGAGAGGTAGCCACGGTCGAACTGCATGCCTTCAACGACATCCAGTTCATCTTCCAGGCCTGTACCTTCTTCAACGGTGATTACACCTTCTTTACCGACTTTCTTCATCGCTTCTGCGATCAATTTACCCACAGTTTCGTCGGAATTAGCGGAGATAGTCCCTACCTGAGCAATAGAGGTGGAATCTGAGCAAGGTACGGACAGCTTTTTCAGTTCTGCAACTGCGGCAATCACAGCTTTATCAATACCACGTTTCAGATCCATTGGGTTCATGCCAGCGGCTACGGCTTTCAGACCTTCAGTAACAATAGACTGAGCCAATACAGTTGCAGTGGTTGTACCGTCACCCGCAGCATCATTCGCTTTAGAGGCAACTTCTTTCACCATCTGAGCACCCATGTTTTCGAACTTGTCTTCCAGTTCAATTTCACGAGCAACAGAAACGCCGTCTTTAGTGATTGCAGGCGCACCAAAAGATTTATCCAGAACAACGTTACGGCCTTTAGGGCCCAGGGTTACTTTTACTGCATCAGCAAGAATATTCACACCACGTAGCATCTTAACGCGAGCGTCGCTACCAAATTTTACGTCTTTAGCTGCCATTATTTCTTTCCTTTAAATTCGTTCAGTTAAGAAGATCTAAGCGCAACAATTACGCTTCAACAATTGCCAGAATGTCGCTTTCAGACATGATCAATACTTCTTCGTTATCGATCTTCTCTGACTTAACACCGTAACCATCGTTAAAAATAACGATATCTCCAACTTTCACACACAGTGCTTTTACGTCACCGCTTTCAAGGATGCGGCCATTGCCTACAGCCAAAACTTCACCACGAGTAGATTTACCCGCAGCACTGCCAGTCAGCACAATACCGCCAGCAGATTTTGATTCAACTTCTTTACGCTTGACGATTACACGATCATGCAATGGACGAATATTCATTGATAGCTCTCCTATAAGAAAGTCCATATCAGGTAAGAGGATTGATACCAGTATGCTTTCATTGAACCAGTATCATAATAGATTAAATGGGGACTTATTTATGATACTTCAAGGGCAGGCAAAAAAATATTTTACTTTTTTCTTACCTACAAGAAAAAAACCGATGATTTGACACAACATTCAGCAGATAACCTCTTATCAACGGGGCTTATGTTCGTCATCATCGGAATCGGATTTAGGGTCGTTCAATTTACGGGAGGGGTCATCTTGCTTGCGCTCATATTCCCCTTCAAAGGTATTATTATCCCGTCTGAACCCACCGCTATTATGAGGACGATAGAAATTGATATGTGGCATCAGTTTCATCATTAATGTTTTTTGAACCGGCGGTAGTAACAGCAGTAACCCAAGGAAATCAGTAAAAAAGCCAGGGCATAGTAATAGGAAACCCGCCAGCAAAAGAGACACGCTTTTTACCATTTCTGCCGCCGGGCTCTCCCCGGCAACCAACTTTTGCTGGATCTGGATAAAATTCTTCATACCCTGATTGCGTACCAGAGAAATACCGACACAAGAAGTAAACAGCACCAGTAACAGCGTTAATAACACACCTAATTCAGAGGCAACACGTACAAATAAGGTTGACTCAATGTAGACAAGCAAAAATATCAGGATCAATGGCAACCAACGCACTTGGTGCTCCTTCAATTAATTGGGATGAAAAGGTTGTATCCTGGATAAATCATATCAACAAAATCCAAGGAACAACTAAATTAACATTTTTTCAGTTTATTAGAGATATGATTGGGGTCACAGCCATCGTTTTCAATCCTCTGAAAATCTTACTGATCAGGCTCATAATTGTGATTAATATCACATATATCAAATCACGTTAAGCAAATACCACTATAAAGTGATCCAGATTCAATGCATTTATTGCTAACCAGCATATGATCACGCCAGCAATCTGGTGATGAAGGGTTCATATCATAACTATTGCTGTTGGCAACATAATTATTTAACAAACGCATCATTAGACAGTAAAAACGTAATCTAATAAGAAGGTTCTCATGTTAAACAACATTCGTATCGAAGAAGACCTGTTAGGTAAACGAGAAGTCCCCGCTGAAGCCTATTACGGTATTCACACCTTACGTGCGATTGAAAACTTCTACATCAGTAACAGCACCATCAATGATGTACCCGAATTTATCCGTGGCATGGTGATGGTAAAAAAAGCCGCCGCCTTAGCTAACAAGGAATTGCAAACCATTCCCAAAAAAATTGCGGATATCATTATCAAAGCCTGCGACGAAGTGCTCAATACTGGCAAATGTATGGACCAGTTCCCAATTGACGTGTTTCAAGGCGGTGCCGGTACTTCACTCAACATGAATACCAACGAGGTTCTGGCAAACATCGGTTTGGAATTGTTAGGCCATAAAAAAGGTGAATATGAACACCTGAACCCTAATGATCATCTGAATAAAAGCCAATCAACTAACGATGCCTACCCAACCGGTTTCCGCATCGCAGTTTATAACTCCATCATGAAACTGGTCGAGTCTCTTGAACTGTTGATCGCCGGCTTCGATAAAAAAGCCAAAGAATTTGATGACATTCTGAAAATGGGTCGCACCCAGTTACAGGATGCAGTTCCTATGACGCTAGGACAGGAATTCAATGCATTCTCAATCCTGCTGAAAGAAGAAGTTAAAAACCTGAACCGGACTTCTCAACTGTTGCTGGAAGTTAACCTTGGTGCTACTGCTATCGGCACCGGTCTGAACACCGCACCGGGTTATCAAAAATTGGCGGTAGAAAAACTGGCTGAGGTCACTGACTTACCCTGCATACCCGCCGAAGACCTGATTGAAGCAACCTCCGACTGCGGTGCTTACGTTATGGTTCACGGCGCGCTGAAACGTCTGGCTGTTAAACTGTCTAAAATCTGTAATGACTTGCGTTTACTCTCTTCCGGTCCTCGTGCTGGCCTGAACGAAATCAACCTGCCTGAATTGCAGGCGGGTTCTTCTATCATGCCGGCAAAAGTTAACCCTGTTATTCCAGAAGTTGTAAATCAGGTTTGCTTCAAAGTCATCGGCAACGATATTTGTGTTACTATGGCATCCGAAGCCGGCCAGTTACAGCTAAACGTAATGGAACCCGCTATTGGTCAGGCCATGTTTGAATCTATCTCCCTGCTAAGCAACGCTTGCCGCAACCTGGTAGAAAAATGCATTAACGGCATCACGGCGAACAAAGAAGTTTGCGAAAACTTCGTATTCAACTCGATCGGTATCGTTACTTATCTGAACCCATTCATCGGTCACCATAATGGTGATATCGTTGGTAAGATCTGTGCTGAAACTGGCAAAAGTGTTCGTGAAGTCGTGCTGGAACGTGGCTTACTGACTGAAACTGAGTTGGATGATATCTTCTGTGTAGAGAACTTAAAACGCCCGGCTTATAAAGCAAAACGTTGTGATGATTAAACCTATCGAGTAGGCGTTATTATTGCAGGCTGCTCTTAACGGCAAAGAATGACAAATAAAACAGCCTAACGATAATAGTGATAACTTTTTGAATATAATAAAAAATAGCTCTTAGCAATCAAGGCACGCAACTCCAACTGGATAGCGTGCCTTTTTACTTCCCTACATGCACAAAGTATTAACCTAAAATTTTCAAATTTTTAATTATTTCAAGGAGTAAATATTATGTTAGCCGTAGAATTGGTTATCGTTCTGCTGGCCATCTTCCTGGGTGCCAGATTAGGGGGGATCGGCATTGGATTTGCCGGCGGTCTTGGCGTTTTGGTGCTGTCAGCAATGGGTGTTAAACCGGGGCATATTCCATTCGATGTTATTTCCATCATTATGGCGGTTATCGCTGCAATCTCTGCCATGCAAGTCGCCGGTGGTCTGGATTATTTGGTTCAACAAACTGAAAAATTGCTGCGTAAAAACCCAAAATACATCACGATCCTCGCACCTATCGTTACCTATTTCCTGACACTGTTTGCAGGTACAGGTAACATCTCTCTGTCAGCACTGCCGGTGATTGCCGAAGTTGCAAAAGAACAAGGCATTAAACCATGCCGTCCGCTTTCCACTGCGGTTGTCGCAGCCCAGATTGGTATCACCGCCTCGCCAATCTCCGCTGCGGTCGTTTATATGTCTTCTCTGATGGAAGGCCACGGAGTCAGCTATATTCATCTGCTGATGGTCCTGTTGCCATCCACTTTCGCGGCTATCGTTCTAATGTCCTTCATCGTCTCTTGGGTGTTTAATTCCAAACTGTCTGATGACCCTGTTTATCTAAAACGTCTGGCAGAAAACCTGGTGACTCTGCGTGGCAGCAAACAGATTGAAGTTAAACCAAGGGCTAAGGCTTCTGTTCTGTTGTTCTTAGTAGGTGTTATCAGTGTTGTTATTTACGCTATCGTCAATAGCCCAAGTATCGGTCTGGTTGAAGAACCACTGATGAACACCACTCACGCTATTCTGATCATTATGCTGAGTGTCGCAACTATCACTACGATGTCCTGCTCAGTTGATACTGACGCCATCCTGAATTCCAGTACCTTTAAAGCAGGAATGAGCGCATGTATCTGTATTCTGGGTGTTGCATGGCTAGGTGACACTTTTGTACAGGCGAATATTGATTGGATCAAAGGCACTGCCGGCGGCTTAATCCAATCTCAACCCTGGTTGCTGGCGGTTATTTTCTTCTTCTGTTCCGCCCTGCTCTATTCACAGGCGGCAACCGCAAAAGCGCTGATGCCGATGGCTCTGGTTCTGAACGTCACACCACTGACGGCAATCGCTTCTTTCTCCGCAGTTTCCGGGTTGTTTATTCTGCCTACCTATCCAACCCTGGTTGCCGCAGTTCAGATGGATGACACTGGAACTACCCGTATCGGCCGTTTCGTCTTCAACCATCCGTTCTTTATTCCCGGCACCATCGGGGTTGCTCTGGCGGTTGCCCTCGGCTTCCTGTTCGGCGGTATGATCCTCTAATCCCGTCAATAACAACCTAATTCAGGGGCGTACACCGCTCCTGAACTCTTCTCTGAAATAATGTTCTTTTCTCTGCAAGCCCTTAATTATTGTCTTAATCTTAACCAGAACACTTTCTGGTCTGACAGCCTTCGGTTATAGTGCTGAATATTTCTATTCTATTAGCGATCATTAACCTTATGATTAAACGTACTCTGATATTGTTTTTACTGCTTTGCAGTACGATGTTTACCCCACTGGCAGCGAATGCGCTGTTTGAACAACCGGGGCAAAACCTGTATTTGCCGGCAGATCAGGCATTCATGTTTGATTTTCAGCAAAAAGGCGACAAACTGACACTAAATTGGCAGATCAAACCGGGTTATTACCTTTACCGCAAACAACTTCGTATTGAGCCACAGCAGGCCACACTAGGTAAAATTACGTTGCCACAAGGTACGGCTCATCAGGATGAATTCTTTGGTGAAACTGAAGTTTATTTCCAACAACTCGCGGTAAATGTTCCTGTTACAGAGGCAAATGATAAATCCAATATTGTCGTCACTTATCAGGGCTGTGCCGCGGCAGGATACTGCTACCCACCGGAAACCCGCCTGGTTCCATTAAGTACAGTTATCCCATCAAAAACAACTAACGTAATACCCACCGAACCTGTTCATAAAACGCCAGAAAGTGCATCAAATGACCAGCAAAATTTACCTTTTTCACCACTTTGGGCACTTTTGATTGGCATTGGTATCGCCTTTACACCTTGTGTACTGCCGATGTATCCACTGATTTCCGGCATTATTCTTGGTGGTCAGCGCCCTAAGAACCTAAAACAGATTTTCTGGTTGGCCCTAAGCTATGTTCAAGGAATGGCAATCACCTACACCTTACTTGGATTGATTGTCGCGGCTGCGGGTTTACAATTTCAGGCCGCATTGCAACATCCATATGTGCTGATTGGTTTGTCGATACTGTTTATTCTACTAGCACTATCGATGTTCGGCCTTTATTCCCTGCAACTGCCTTCCTCCATTCAGACCCGCCTGGTCAGCTGGAGTAACCAGCAAAAAAGTGGCTCATTCTTTGGTGTATTCGCTATGGGTGCATTAGCGGGATTAATTTGCTCACCTTGTACTACCGCGCCTTTAAGCGCCATACTGCTCTATATTGCCCAAAGTGGTAATACAGTAGCAGGGGGAGTAACCCTTTATCTTTATGCTTTAGGAATGGGATTACCACTTATTGCCGTCACCCTGTTTGGTCATAAACTCCTGCCACGCAGCGGTCCCTGGATGCAATATGTTAAAGAAGCTTTTGGCTTCATTATCCTTGCACTGCCTGTTTTCCTGCTGGAAAGAGTTATCGGTGATGTATGGGGAATACGATTATGGAGCCTGCTGGCGGTCAGTTTCCTGGGATGGGGATTTGCTCTGACACTCAGAAGCCAAAATGGCTGGATAAGAGTCATGCAACTGATATTGTTAGTTCTGACGCTGATAGCCACCCGCCCATTGCAGGATTGGTTTTGGGGTACGGCAGCGACACAACAATCGCAACACAGCCTCAATTTCCGCCAGATAAATAACTGGCAAGAATTGGAACACCTAATGGCACAAAACAACCATAAAACCGTCATGCTTGATTTCTATGCTGACTGGTGTGCCGCATGTAAAGAATTTGAAAAATATACTTTCAGTGATCCACAGGTTCAATCACAACTACGTGAAACCTTACTATTACAGGCAAATGTCACCAATAACAGCCCACAGCAAAAACAACTTTTGGAAAAACTGAATGTTCGGGGATTACCGACTATTCTGTTTTTTGACTCTCAAGGAAAAGAGATCCCTGATTCACGGGTAAATGGTTTTATGAATACAACCCGCTTTAACGAGCATTTGCAACATCTGCAAAAATGATCTGAAGGAGAACACCGTGCAACGAGAACAAGTTCTTAGTCATGTCTTAAACTTGCTGGAACAACATGGCTTATCCGCCACAACTGAGATACTCCTTGGTTCACTTAACATGGATATGGAATATCTAAAGCAGTTCTGGCCCGATCGGGAAGCGCTGCTTTATGATTGCCTGCGTTATCACGGCCAACAGATTGAAGTCTGGCAACGACAGATGTTACTGGATGAAAATCTGACACCAGAGCAAAAGCTACTGGCTCGTTATGCAGCGCTTGGTGAAAAAGTAAAAGAGAAACGCTATCCAGGCTGCCTGTTTATCGCGGCCTGTAGTGCATTCCCTGAATCTGACCACCCTATCCATCAATTAGCTGAATTGCAAAAACAGAATTCTTCCCATTACACCACCGAGTTATTACATCAACTAGATATCGAAGATTGTGAACTGATTACCAAACAGATGGAACTGATTCTGGAAGGTTGCCTGAGCAAGCTACTGATCAAACGGGATATTGATGATATCGCGACGGCAAAACTGCTGGCAGAAGATGTTTTGGCTATCGCCAAATGCCGCAAAAATGGTGCGTTAAGCTAATAAAAATCAGCCAAGATGAATAACCACACAAATTTGGGGTAAAAAGTCAGCAATCAATCGTCTTTTATCATTTTTTATCAGAAAGGCATTGACGACTTAGGCTGAATACGGTTTAATTCGCCCCGTTGCCCGGATAGCTCAGTCGGTAGAGCAGAGGATTGAAAATCCTCGTGTCCTTGGTTCGATTCCGAGTCCGGGCACCAAAACTTAGTTTCATGATGTCCTTATACGTCCTGAAACGTTATAAAATCAGTAAGTTAAAGAAACCTGATGGTACCGAAAAGTTCTATTAGGGTTTTTGACATCCGGAGTTTTGGGGAGCTTAATTGGGGGCCTGTTGGTTCGATAAACTCTGGAGCCCCCGCTATGCCACTCACCGATACCGCCATCCGCAACGCAAAGCCGCTTGATAAACCTTACAAACTCAGCGACGCGCAGGGCCTGTACCTGCTGATTAAACCTAACGGCTCTAAACTCTGGCACCTCAAGTACCGCTTTGGCGGCAAGGAGAAGAAGCTGGCGTTTAGCGCTTACCCGACCGTTACGCTGGCGAATGCGCGTAAGCTGCGTGAAGAAGCCCGCTCGGTACTCAACGCAGGCGACGAACCGGGTGTAAAAAAGCAGCAGGCGAAGAAAAGCGGCAATACCTTTGAGGAGGTCGCCCGTAAGTGGCTGGCGGGCAATATCCGCTGGACGGAGATCGATCTGGATGGCGCAATGTGGACGATCCCCGCCCAGCGTGAGCCGATTCCGGGCGTGCGCTATTCAGAGCACGGCGCAAAGATGAAAACGCCGCATCTGGTGCTGCTGTCAAAACAGGCAATGACGGTGCTGAAACAGCTAAAACTGCTGTCCGGCAACGGAGAATTGCTGTTTCCGGGCGACCACGATCCGCGTAAGCCAATGAGCGAAAACACCATCAACAAAGCGCTACGGGTAATGGGTTACACGACACGAAAGTGGATATCTGTGGCCACGGCTTCCGCACGATGGCCTGTAGTGCGCTGATCGAGTCCGGTCAGGTGGGCAAGAACCAGCACGCCTTTTCTTTCTTTCCGCAGAAAGCAGCAACTCCTGAAAGAAAAACAGACTGTGCGTCAGGATGATGACTTTTTCAGCTATTTTGGCACGTATAACCTGATGCTGGATCAACGACGCGATTTCAAAGACATAGTTTTGCGACAGACTGGATATCGGATCCTCAATGACGATTAAACGTTTCCGTTGGTCATCGTCATCACGACTTTTTCTCCCTGTACAGGTTTCCAGAAAATAGAGAAAGGCAATCAGCGTTTTTTCACCTTCACTCAGGCTACCAAAAACTGGCGTATCACTGCTCTCGCCTTCCCGTACCAGACGATAATCATCCCGATCGTCATAGGGAGCAATGTGGAACCCAGTGATACCAAGACTATTCAGGCTGTGATTAATTCGTTCAATCGTTTCCTGCGTATTGACAATCAAGCTGGATTTGTCACGAATGGTTTCGATCAGTGTATTAAGTTGAACCTCTATCGCTTTCTGAGATGCCGTTAATTTTGCTGATTTCTCCGCGAGCTCAGCTAATTGTTCATCATGATTAATTATCGTATCTGTAGCCAGTTTTCGAATATGACCGAGTAACCGCTGTTCCAGTGCTTTCCGCTCTAACTGGTAATTCTCAGCCTTTCGGTTATGTTCACTAATTGCCGCATTAATGCTTACGATCTGTACAGAAACACTATCCATCAGTACAGAAAGGTCTTCGATCACGATCAATGCTGAGGGTGATGCTAATTTCTCATCAATACGCAATTTATTTCTCTGATACGCCTGTTCCAGTTCAAGCAAGCACAAATAGACAGGGTGATCCTGGCTAACCAGAGGACATTCTTTGACTAACTGACGCACATGTTCGGGTTTATCTTGCCAAAGCTGATACCGCCCCTGAAGCTCCCGCAACTGACCAATTACGGTTTCCCATGAGGTATCAAAAGTGCGGTAATCTCCTGCTGGAGTTGTCGGGCATCTATTGGCGTTTGACAAAATGGGCAAATGTCCTTGCTCAGCCATTGCTGCCCACTCGTCACCCAGTCAATGTTGCCTAATTGACTAATTGCGGCGGCAAGGCAGCTGTCACCTGTCGGAATAAAGGGTTGATTCAGTAACGCGATATCGTTTTCATTCAGAGGAGAGGCTGGCAATGTATCAATCAAAGAGTAGGGATTGCCCTTACTGGCCTCTAACCAACGTAGCTCTTCATCCAATTCCTGAGTAGAAGTATCTTCGATTTCTGTGTGCCCCAGAATGGTACGATAAAGTTTATTTGTCTGTTTGGTTCCAACCATCAAATCCCATAAATCTGTTTTTCTAATCTCCGCAGTGGAACTATAAATCTGTTTCGCAGATTCATTTTTAACGCTTTCTTTCATGCTCTCAACATCACGTTTTTGCACATCCAAAGCATCACTTTCAGTTCGCAGACGTTTACTCTCTGCTTCCAGAGCATCTATTTCAGCTTTTATCTCTGCGTTTTCACTGTTTAAGGTAAAAACACCTAGCTGAGATGGTTGACTGAAAATATCGTCCACATGCTCCTGATTAAACACCAGATAGTTCATATCCAGTGGAGGTTGCAGGCTACATTGGTCATAATCTGGTCTGCCATGTTTATAAAAATACCCGGAAACGGTCGACTTACCTGAACCGTTTTGTCCATAGATAAGAATGACATACTTACTCAAGTCAAACTCTACTGGTTTTTCGCCCTGATAGCTGCGAACGCCGTGAATGGAGAGAATGGTCATACTATATCCTTATCACCGCCTGCTGTATGTGGGTATTTTATCCCCGGAACGCCCTACAGCAAGCCGCCTGGCTGACAGTTTCTGCCTGATACATTAAAAATTATAATCATACTGTACTAACTACTGACATCATCATCATTAGACTCCTTGTTATACAAGGGATATAATGAAATCACATATCAATAAAAACGTCAGCACAGGAGAATCAATGTCTGTTGCAGCTCTCGCCCGCCAGCGGGTTCACCGCATGAAGCGTGGCATCCCCTTTTCCATCAGCGGATTTTATTCGCTGGGAAGCCGCGCGTCGGTACAACAGGCAATGAGTCGTCTGGTAAAAGAAGGTCTGCTGGTCCGGGTCGAACGCGGTTTCTACTCCCGACCAAAACCGTTAAAAAACATCCCCTCTGTTAACGTTGTTGCCAGTGCTAATGATGTTGCCGCAGCATGGGCAAAAGAGCGCGGGTACAAAATTACTCTACAGGGACTGGAAGCCGCTTACCGGTTAGGGCTGCAAACGCAGGCTCCGGTTAAACGCATCTACTGGTCAAACGGCCCTACGCGAGAGTTTCGTGTCGGCAATGAGTTGGTGCGGATCCAGCATAAATCAGCAAGCCGGTTACGCTGGCTGAACCGGCCTGAAGGGGAGCTGATGCGCGGTTTGCTAAGTCTGAATCAGGAACATACACCGCCGGAAACACTGAAGAATGCTTTCCATCGGCTGAGCATCCCGTCCGCTAAAGCGCGGCAGATTGCCGGGAAGTTAATGAATGAGCCTGCGCTTCATGCGTGGCGTTCACATCTGATGACGTTGCAAAAGGCGCTCTGATGAACATTTTCGATTATTACCAGAGCACATCACAACGCCGCGAGCTTCAGGAAACCCTCTCTTACGCTGCACAGCAGCATCCCTCCGGGCTGGGAGCCAGCTTTCTGGAAAAAGGATCTCTGGGTAACAGAGATCCTTCGGTTGCTTTTTAATGAGGATCTGCTGGGGGATTTATCTGTCGCGTTTAAAGGCGGAACGGCGTTGAGCAAATGCTGGAACGTGATTGAACGTTTTTCTGAAGATATCGATCTTTCTGTTCACTGGGCCGATCTGGCGGGTCACACAGAAGAGGAAGAACGGCAGGCGTGGGAGCAAAGCACGCTGAATAATAGCCAGAATCGCCGGTTCAGAGAGCAGCAACAAGACCGCTTAACAAAATGGACAAGCGAGTTGGTAGTACGGTTAAATCAACGTTTTCAGGCTTATGAAATACCAAGTCTTGAAGCAGAAATGGAACCCGACAGCGGTGGCGAAAAAGTGGATATCTATTTCCCACGGGTGAAGGAAAACAGTATGGCTTATCAACGCGATCATATTCTGCTGGAATTTGGTGGACGAAATCGTGGCAAGCCAACCGATCTGATGCCTGTAGTGAGCTACCTGTCCGGAATTGCAGGAATGGATGCACTTCAGCTACCTGCCGCGACCGTAAATGCTTATGACACGGGTTATATTCTTTGGGAAAAACTGACGGCGCTGCACCAGTTTTGTACACAAGCCAAAGCGCCAAACCCGGCCCGGCTGGCACGCCACTGGTATGATGTGGATTGTCTGCTGCGTAATAATTTCGCCAACCCGTATGAAACGCAGGAGGCAATGCGTAATGTGGTTGAGATGAAGCAACGCCGCTGGTCTGTTCCGGGCGTGGATTTTGCTCAGGTTGCTGTAGGAAACTTGCAACTGTTGCCTGACGATGCTGAACGGTTCGCAGCAATCACCAGGGATCATCAGGCAGCAGTTGAAGGTGGAATGTTCTTCCATCAGCCTGATGGATTTACTGACATTGCTGATCGCCTTCGCCATGCGCAGGATGAAATCAATCGTTTTATGCGCGACTCATAGATATAACCTATTCCTGCTTATTAGTCCCCCGGCCATATGGCATAAGCCTTTTCAATAATATGGTTTTTATGCTTGTACTCCAGCCCAGTCGCGGTATGATTTCATGATCTATCTTCCAGTTTTATGCTTGCCGCCTTTGCCGATAGTAGAACAATGCCGGGAAGCGTTATCAGCGATTAAGGGCACGGAATGGGCTTCTGGATATTTGTTATTGCACTGGCTGTTATCTGGTTTCTGTTTTCCAAAAAGGAAAAGTCTCCGCCCCCCAGAACAAACAGTAAAAACATCAGCCCAATAAATAATACGTCCCGACAAAAATCTCTCAATAAGCCAACCAATAGCGTAGCAAGTATACATTCTCAGGCACCCGATGATGACGAACTGGCAACCTTTACTTTCGTTAATGGGCAGACGGTTGAATACAGCACCAGCCGCGAACAGTCACGAGAAACCGCAGCCCGGCGCAATACCACGCCAGCGCGATGGGTCAAACCGGGAGAAAGCGTCACAATTCAAAACATCGTCATTAATCACGGTAATTTTTATTTCGGCGGGCAGTTAAAAACATATTCATCAGGGGAATATGGCTATCTTTATAACGATGGTTCCGACGCTTCTCTGGTTAACGACGCTTCATACACTGAACCTTAAGTATTAAGCCTCTCGAAAATACCCTCCAACCCATTATTTTTATTGGATTTTCTTTGGGGCAACTTCAACGCATTTTTGGAAAGATATTTCAGGGCCCAATCCAGATGGGATTCTATTTCCGACCAGGCATGATGAATAATCGCGCCCAATATCGGCAACAACCAGACATCAACATTTTTGGCGGCCTTGAGAAAGGAAACTGAAGGCAAAAACTGCCTCGCCAGACTGTGCCGGACTATCAACGCCAGCAGACTTGCCCAGATGAGCCCTTCTGCTATCGCTTTCTGGCCGGTTGCAAAGCCT
>NZ_JBHFKW010000029.1:0-62488 GCF_042879395.1 Photorhabdus sp. RM322S | reverse complement strand
CGTGGGTATCAAAGACACCGCGAAAACAACTTGTACCGGCGTAGAAATGTTCCGCAAACTGCTGGACGAAGGCCGTGCAGGCGAGAACGTGGGTGTTCTGCTGCGTGGTACTAAACGTGATGAAATCGAACGTGGTCAGGTATTGGCAAAACCAGGTTCAATCAAGCCACACACCACTTTCGAATCAGAAGTTTATATTCTGAGCAAAGACGAAGGCGGCCGTCATACTCCGTTCTTCAAAGGCTACCGCCCACAGTTCTACTTCCGTACAACTGACGTGACCGGGACTATCGAACTGCCAGAAGGCGTAGAAATGGTGATGCCAGGTGATAACATTCAGATGATCGTTACCCTGATTGCACCAATCGCGATGGACCAGGGTCTGCGCTTCGCAATCCGTGAAGGTGGCCGTACAGTAGGTGCTGGTGTTGTTGCTAAAGTTATCGCATAATTTTTTGATGTGATTACTCTAAAAGGGCATCAACTGATGCCCTTTTTGTACGTTGTTTTATAAGAACCTATCTCATCAAGAGTTGTTTTTAATTATTGGTGAGATAGGCTCTGATACAACGAATTGGCTATATATCTCTCAGATATACAATGTCATACTGAATTATGGCGCCAAGTCAGATACAATCACTCAAATTTTTTGGTTCGGTCTGATTTGTTTTGCTCTTGCGAGGCAAGCTGGCTATCTATTTAAATCATAGTTACAGGTTGGTTTATGAGTGCGAATAGCGATGCTCAAGAAAGCAGGCGCGGTCTTGAGGTAATGAAATGGCTATTAGTGGCAGCTTTATTAACGGCTGCTATCGTTGGTAACTACCTTTATCGGGAGTATAGCCTTCCTTTGCGCGCGATAGCGGTTGTTGTTATTGTTGCTCTTGCGGGAGCGGTTGCGCTCTGGACAGCTAAAGGTAAAACCACACTGGCTTTTGCCCGTGAAGCCCGCGTTGAAATGCGCAAAGTCATTTGGCCAACTCGCCAGGAAGCGTTGCACACAACTTTGATTGTGGCGGCAGTGACTGCATTGATGTCTTTGATCCTCTGGGGTCTTGACGGCATCCTGGTGCGTTTAGTTTCATTTATTACAGGCCTGAGGTTCTAAGATGTCAGATTCCCCAAAAAAACGTTGGTATGTCATACAGGCATTCTCCGGGTTTGAAGGTCGTGTTGCACAATCTTTACGTGAACATATCAAACTGCATGATATGGAAGATTCTTTTGGCGAAGTGATGGTGCCAACAGAGGAAGTTGTTGAGATTCGTAGCGGCCAGCGTCGCAAAAGTGAACGCAAATTCTTCCCTGGGTATGTGCTGGTACAAATGATCATGAACGATGCAACATGGCATCTTGTTCGCAGCGTACCGCGTGTCATGGGTTTTATCGGTGGCACATCTGACCGCCCGGCACCAATCAGTGATAAAGAAGTTGATGCGATTATGAATCGTCTTCAGCAGGTTGGTGATAAACCACGGCCAAAAACATTGTTCGAACCAGGCGAAATGGTCCGTGTCAGCGATGGCCCATTTGCAGACTTCAATGGTGTTGTGGAAGAAGTCGACTACGAGAAAAGCCGCCTGAAGGTATCGGTTTCTATCTTTGGTCGTGCTACACCCGTTGAGCTGGATTTCAGTCAGGTAGAGAAAGCTTAATTTCTAGGCATATCTTCTAGCTGGCTTGCAATAGGCGTGAAATTAACATACAATTTCGCGCCTTTTGTTTTTAGTGGTCTGGCCTGAAACGGCGGGGCTGAAATGACAGGGGAGCCTTTTAAACAAGGCGATATCACCCACACAGAGGAAATTATCAATGGCTAAGAAAGTACAAGCCTATGTCAAGTTGCAGGTTGCAGCTGGTATGGCTAACCCAAGCCCTCCAGTAGGTCCTGCTTTAGGTCAGCAGGGTGTTAACATCATGGAATTCTGTAAGGCGTTCAATGCTAAAACTGATAGCATTGAAAAAGGCTTGCCGATTCCTGTTGTGATCACTGTTTATTCTGATCGCTCTTTCACTTTCGTGACTAAAACCCCACCAGCCGCTGTTCTGCTGAAAAAAGCAGCCGGTGTTAAATCAGGTTCCGGCAAACCGAATAAAGATAAAGTTGGTAAAGTAACCAGCGCTCAGATTCGTGAAATTGCTGAAACTAAAGCTGCGGATATGACTGGTGCTGATGTTGACGCAATGATGCGTTCAATCGAAGGTACTGCTCGTTCCATGGGCCTGGTAGTGGAGGGTTAATCGATGGCTAAACTGACCAAGCGCATGCGCACAATCCGTGAAAAAGTTGATGCAACTAAACAGTATGACATTAACGAAGCTGTTGTTCTTCTGAAAGAACTGGCAACTGCTAAATTTGTAGAAAGCGTTGACGTTGCTGTTAATCTCGGCATCGACGCTCGTAAATCTGACCAGAACGTACGTGGTGCAACTGTACTGCCTCACGGTACTGGCCGTTCCGTTCGCGTAGCTGTATTTACCCAGGGTGCAAACGCTGAAGCTGCTAAAGCGGCTGGCGCTGAACTGGTAGGTATGGAAGACCTGGCTGAACAGGTTAAAAAAGGCGAAATGAACTTTGACGTTGTTATCGCATCTCCAGATGCAATGCGCGTTGTTGGCCAATTAGGTCAAATCCTGGGCCCACGTGGCCTGATGCCAAACCCTAAAGTGGGTACTGTAACGCCTAACGTCGCTGAAGCTGTTCAGAATGCTAAAGCGGGCCAGGTTCGTTACCGTAACGATAAAAACGGCATTATCCACACCACCATCGGTAAAGTTGACTTTGACGCTGACAAACTGAAAGAAAACTTGGAAGCTCTGCTGGTTGCGCTGAAAAAAGCAAAACCATCTTCTGCTAAAGGTGTTTTCATTAAGAAAATTAGCCTGTCCACTACTATGGGTGCAGGTGTAGCGATTGACCAGTCTGGTCTGAGCGCTTCAGTTTAATTTGAACTGGACGTGATTATCGCTTTACCTTGGCGTCAGATTTGTCTAAAATTTGGCGCCTTATGTTTGGCTGGTAGATTATTTATTAGCTAAACAAACAATTTTCGGTTGGAGCTTGGCCTAATCCAAGCCCCGTCCAAGACCGCAGGTGTAAATGATTACTTAATATCCCTGCGTAGACGGTGACAGAGCCAAATGAAATTCATTTCTGGATTCTGCTCACCGTGTTTTAGAGCTCAGACACATCTGGTGTTATGAGTGATGTGAGTTCCGGGTTCTTCCCGGTTAATCCAGGAGCAAGAAGCTAATGGCACTAAATCTTCAAGACAAACAAGCGATTGTTGCTGAAGTCAGCGAAGTAGCCAAAGGCGCGCTGTCTGCGGTTGTTGCGGATTCCCGTGGCGTTACTGTAGGTAAAATGACTGAACTGCGTAAAGCAGGTCGCGAAGCTGGCGTTTACATCCGTGTTGTTCGTAACACACTGATCCGCCGTGCTGTTGAAGGTACTGAATATGAGTGCCTGAAAGAAGCGTTTGTTGGTCCAACCTTGATTGCTTTCTCTAACGAACATCCGGGCGCAGCTGCTCGTCTGTTCAAAGAGTTCGCGAAAGCGAATCCGGCATTTGAGATTAAAGCAGCAGCCTTTGAAGGTGAGTTCATTCCTGCGGCCAATATTGACCGTTTGGCAACACTCCCAACTTACGAAGAAGCAATCGCACGCCTGATGTCAACCATGAAAGAAGCCGTTGCAGGCAAACTGGTTCGTACACTGGCAGCGTTACGCGAGCAGAGAGAAGCAGTTTAATTGCCAATTTCCTTCGTTGCTTTTTAACGTATAAATTATTTCTGAATTTTAGGAACACTTGTTATGTCTATCACTAAAGAACAAATTCTGGACAAAGTTGCAACAATGTCCGTCATGGATGTTGTTGAACTGATCACTGCAATGGAAGAAAAGTTCGGCGTTTCTGCTGCTGCGGCTGTAGCTGTAGTTGCTGGCGCTGCTGAAGCTGTTGAAGAACAAACTGAGTTTGACGTTGTTTTGTCTTCTATCGGCGCTAACAAAGTTGCTGTTATCAAGGCAGTACGCGGTGCAACTGGCCTGGGTCTGAAAGAAGCGAAAGACTTGGTTGAAAGCGCGCCAGCTGTAATGAAAGAAGCTATCAGCAAAGATGACGCTGAAGCACTGAAAAAATCTCTGGAAGAAGCTGGTGCTTCTGTTGAGATTAAGTAAGTTCAGTTTTGAGTTAGCAGCCTGACTTTACAGGCTGACGGCTGGTGATTTTTTAATCACCAGCCTTTTTGCGCTGTAGGGCATTAGTAGCATTTCCACTGTTTGGCTGCTAATTAACCCCCAAATACTTTTTCCTATTGACGACTTAATATACTGCGTTCTCAGCTACGATCCACTCGGGTAGCTCGGTAGTAAGGTAGCGCAATGAAATGATTTAAGAGTAATAGCAATGAGTATTACGGAAAATAATTCAATTTTCTGTTCGAAAAAACAGTGTCGTAAAGAGCTGTCCTTTAGGGCGGGCAGAGTGGGTCACTGATCAGCGAGCTGAGGAACCCTATGGTTTACTCCTATACCGAGAAAAAACGTATTCGTAAGGATTTTGGTAAGCGTCCACAAGTTTTGGATGTACCCTATCTCCTTTCTATCCAACTTGACTCGTTCCAGAAATTTATCGAGCAAGATCCAGAAGGCCAGAATGGTTTAGAAGCGGCATTCCGTTCTGTATTCCCAATTCAGAGCTACAGTGGCAGTTCGGAGCTGCAATACGTTAGCTACCGTCTTGGTGAGCCAGTGTTTGATGTTAAAGAGTGCCAGATTCGTGGTGTCACTTATTCTGCACCTCTGCGCGTTAAACTGCGTCTGGTCATCTATGAACGTGAAGCACCGGAAGGCACAGTCAAAGACATCAAAGAACAAGAAGTCTACATGGGTGAAATTCCGCTCATGACTGACAACGGTACTTTTGTTATCAATGGTACTGAGCGGGTTATTGTCTCCCAATTACATCGTAGTCCTGGTGTATTCTTTGACAGCGATAAGGGTAAAACTCACTCATCCGGTAAAGTGCTGTATAACGCACGTATTATCCCTTACCGTGGTTCTTGGTTAGATTTCGAATTCGATCCAAAAGATAACCTGTTTGTGCGTATTGACCGTCGCCGTAAATTGCCGGCAACCATTATTCTGCGCGCAATGGATTACAGCACTGAAAACATTCTGAACCTGTTCTTCAGTAAGACTGTTTTCGAAATTCGTGACAACAAACTCCAGATGACACTGGTGCCAGAGCGTCTGCGTGGTGAAACGGCTTCTTTTGATATTGAAGCAAACGGCAAAGTTTATGTTGAAAAAGGCCGTCGTATTACCGCACGTCATATCCGTCAGTTAGAAAAAGACGAAGTGAACCGTATTGAGGTTCCGGTTGAATACATCGCGGGTAAAGTTGTTGCAAGAGATTACATTGATGTCAATACGGGTGAAATTATCTGTGCGGCTAACATGGAACTCTCTTTGGATCTGTTGGCACGTTTGAGCCAGGCTGGTCATAAATCTATCGAAACCCTGTTTACCAACGATTTGGATCACGGTGCATATATCTCCGAGACTCTTCGTGTTGATCCAACCAACGATCGTTTAGGTGCCTTGGTTGAAATCTATCGCATGATGCGTCCTGGTGAGCCGCCAACGCGTGAAGCAGCAGAAAATCTGTTTGAAAATCTGTTCTTCTCAGAAGATCGTTACGATCTTTCTGCGGTTGGTCGTATGAAATTCAACCGTTCACTGAGCCGAGAAGAAGTTGAAGGCTCCGGTATTCTGAGTAAAAATGACATCACTGATGTCATGAAGAAGCTCATTGACATCCGTAACGGTAAAGGTGAAGTTGACGATATTGACCACTTAGGTAACCGTCGTATCCGTTCCGTGGGTGAAATGGCAGAAAACCAGTTCCGTGTTGGTCTGGTACGTGTTGAGCGTGCGGTTAAAGAGCGTCTGTCTCTGGGTGATCTGGATACTCTGATGCCTCAGGATATGATCAACGCTAAGCCAATTTCCGCCGCAGTGAAAGAATTCTTTGGTTCCAGCCAGCTGTCTCAGTTTATGGACCAAAACAACCCACTTTCTGAAATCACTCACAAACGCCGTATTTCTGCGTTAGGCCCAGGTGGTTTAACTCGTGAGCGCGCGGGCTTTGAAGTGCGTGACGTACATCCAACTCACTATGGTCGTGTATGTCCAATCGAAACCCCGGAAGGTCCGAACATCGGTCTGATTAACTCATTGTCTGTTTATGCGCAGACTAACGAGTATGGTTTCCTTGAAACCCCATACCGTCTGGTTCGTGATGGTGTTGTCACTGATGAAATTCATTACTTGTCTGCGATTGAAGAAGGTAACTTCGTTATCGCACAGGCAAACACCGTATTGGACGATGAAGGTCACTTCGTTGAAGATCTGATAACCTGCCGTAATTATGGCGAATCCAGCTTATTCAACCGTGAACAGGTTGAATATATGGACGTTTCCACTCAGCAGGTGGTTTCTGTCGGTGCTTCCCTGATTCCATTCTTGGAACACGATGACGCAAACCGCGCATTGATGGGTGCAAACATGCAACGTCAGGCTGTTCCTACACTGCGTGCTGACAAGCCGCTGGTAGGTACAGGTATGGAACGTGCTGTTGCGGTTGACTCAGGTGTCACTTCCGTTGCTAAACGCGGTGGCGTGGTTCAGTACGTTGATGCATCCCGTATCGTTATCAAAGTAAACGAAGACGAAATGTATCCGGGTGAAGCAGGTATCGATATCTATAACCTGACTAAATACACCCGTTCTAACCAGAACACCTGTATTAACCAAATGCCATGTGTTTCTCTGGGTGAACCTGTAGAACGCGGTGACGTACTGGCCGATGGTCCATCCACTGACTTGGGTGAATTGGCGCTGGGTCAGAACATGCGCGTAGCGTTCATGCCGTGGAATGGTTATAACTTCGAGGACTCCATCTTAGTTTCTGAGCGTGTTGTCCAGGAAGATCGCTTTACAACTATTCACATCCAGGAACTGGCTTGTGTGTCTCGTGATACCAAATTAGGGCCTGAAGAGATCACTGCTGACATTCCTAACGTGGGTGAAGCTGCACTCTCTAAACTGGATGAATCCGGTATTGTTTATATTGGTGCAGAAGTTACCGGCGGTGACATTCTGGTTGGTAAAGTGACACCTAAAGGTGAAACTCAGCTGACGCCAGAAGAAAAACTGCTGCGTGCTATCTTCGGTGAGAAAGCGTCTGATGTTAAAGACTCTTCTCTGCGCGTACCAAATGGCGTATCCGGTACGGTTATCGACGTACAGGTATTTACCCGCGACGGCGTTGAAAAAGATAAACGTGCTCTGGAAATCGAAGAGATGCAACTGCGTCAGGCTAAGAAAGACCTGACAGAAGAGTTGCGGATCTTTGAAGCTGGCTTGTTTGCCCGTATCCGTTCTGTCCTGATTTCTGGCGGCATCGAAGCTGAGAAATTGGATAAGCTGCCTCGTGAGCGTTGGTTAGAACTGGGTCTGGCTGATGAAGAAAAACAGAATCAGTTGGAACAGTTGGCTGAACAGTATGACGAACTGAAAACTGAGTTCGAGAAAAAACTGGACGCTAAACGTCGTAAGATCACGCAGGGCGATGACTTAGCACCGGGCGTGCTGAAGATCGTTAAAGTTTATCTGGCGGTTAAGCGGCAGATTCAGCCGGGTGATAAGATGGCGGGCCGCCACGGTAACAAGGGTGTTATCTCCAAGATCAACCCGATCGAAGATATGCCTTACGATGAAAACGGTACTCCGGTAGATATCGTACTGAACCCACTGGGCGTACCATCACGTATGAACATTGGTCAGATCCTGGAAACTCACCTGGGGATGGCTGCGAAAGGTATTGGTGACAAGATTAACGCGATGCTGAAACAGCAGCAGGAAGTCGCCAAACTGCGTGAATTTATCCAGAAAGCTTATGACCTGGGTGATGAAACCCGTCAGAAAGTTGATCTGAACACTTTCTCTGATGAAGAAGTTATGCGTTTGGCGGAAAACTTGAAAAAAGGTATGCCAATTGCAACACCAGTATTTGATGGTGCGAAAGAGAAAGAAATTAAAGAACTGCTGAAACTGGGTGACTTGCCAACTTCTGGGCAAATTACCCTGTTTGATGGTCGTACTGGTGAGCAATTCGAACGTCAGGTTACAGTTGGTTACATGTATATGTTGAAACTGAACCACCTGGTGGATGACAAAATGCATGCTCGTTCAACCGGTTCGTACAGCCTGGTTACTCAGCAACCGCTGGGTGGTAAGGCGCAGTTCGGTGGTCAACGCTTCGGTGAGATGGAAGTGTGGGCATTGGAAGCATATGGTGCCGCGTACACCTTGCAGGAAATGCTCACCGTCAAGTCCGACGATGTTAACGGCCGTACCAAGATGTATAAAAACATCGTGGATGGCAACCACCAGATGGAGCCAGGAATGCCGGAATCCTTCAACGTATTGTTGAAAGAGATCCGCTCTCTGGGTATTAACATCGAGCTGGAAGACGAATAAACCGTATTCCCGCTGGTACTGCCCTGAATGGATATGACGGGCAGTTTACCAGCCAGTGGTTGCACTGGTCATAGGGGAGAGTGGCATGGGCCGCTCTCCTGACAGGTCTAACTCCGACAGGAGCCATTTCGTGAAAGACTTATTGAAGTTTCTGAAAGCGCAAACTAAGACCGAAGAGTTTGATGCGATCAAAATTGCTCTGGCCTCACCAGATATGATCCGTTCGTGGTCATTTGGTGAAGTGAAAAAGCCGGAAACGATTAACTACCGTACGTTCAAACCTGAGCGTGACGGCCTTTTCTGTGCCCGTATTTTCGGGCCGGTAAAAGACTATGAGTGCTTGTGTGGTAAATACAAGCGCTTAAAACACCGTGGTGTGATTTGTGAGAAGTGTGGCGTAGAAGTTACCCAGACTAAAGTTCGTCGTGAGCGTATGGGTCACATCGAACTGGCTTCTCCAACTGCACACATTTGGTTCCTGAAATCATTGCCATCCCGCATCGGTTTATTGCTGGATATGCCTCTGCGTGATATTGAGCGCGTACTGTACTTCGAATCCTATGTGGTTGTAGAAGGCGGTATGACCAGCCTTGAACGCAGTCAAATCCTGACAGAAGAACAATACCTGGATGCACTGGAAGAGTTCGGTGATGAATTTGATGCGAAGATGGGTGCGGAAGCTATCCAGTCTTTGCTGAAAAATCTCGATCTGGAAAATGAGTGTGAAACTCTGCGTGAAGAGTTAAATGAAACTAACTCTGAAACTAAACGTAAGAAGTTGACCAAGCGTATTAAGCTGTTGGAAGCCTTTATTCAATCTGGTAACAAGCCAGAATGGATGGTTCTGACCGTTCTGCCAGTGCTACCGCCTGATTTACGTCCACTGGTTCCATTGGATGGCGGCCGTTTTGCAACGTCGGATCTGAACGATCTATATCGTCGTGTTATTAACCGTAACAACCGTTTGAAACGCCTGCTGGATCTGGCTGCACCGGATATCATCGTTCGCAACGAAAAACGTATGTTGCAGGAAGCGGTTGATGCCCTGTTGGATAACGGTCGTCGCGGTCGTGCCATTACCGGTTCTAACAAGCGTCCTCTGAAATCCCTGGCTGACATGATCAAGGGTAAACAGGGTCGTTTCCGTCAGAACCTGCTGGGTAAACGTGTTGACTACTCAGGCCGTTCTGTAATCACCGTAGGCCCTTACCTGCGTCTGCATCAGTGTGGTCTGCCTAAGAAGATGGCGCTGGAGCTGTTCAAGCCATTCATCTATGGCAAGCTGGAACTGCGTGGTTTAGCGACGACGATTAAAGCAGCCAAAAAGATGGTTGAGCGTGAAGAGGCGGTGGTATGGGATATCCTGGATGAAGTGATTCGTGAACACCCGGTTCTGCTGAACCGTGCACCAACACTTCACCGTTTGGGTATTCAGGCATTCGAACCGGTTCTGATCGAAGGTAAAGCGATTCAGTTGCACCCATTGGTGTGTGCGGCATATAACGCCGACTTCGACGGTGACCAGATGGCTGTTCACGTACCGCTGACACTGGAAGCCCAGCTGGAAGCGCGTGCATTGATGATGTCGACCAACAACATCCTGTCTCCTGCGAGTGGTGAGCCGATTATCGTGCCATCTCAGGACGTTGTTCTGGGTCTGTATTACATGACTCGTGACTGTGTTAACGCTAAAGGCGAAGGCATGGTACTGACCGGGCCTAAAGAAGCAGAACGCGTATACCGCGCAGGTCTGGCTTCTCTGCATGCCCGTGTTAAAGTTCGTATCTCTGAAGAAGTGAGAGATGGCGAGGGTAATATCACCACCAGCACTGGCCTGGTTGATACTACT
Organism: Photorhabdus sp. RM322S; assembly: GCF_042879395.1. Classification (NCBI taxonomy): domain Bacteria; kingdom Pseudomonadati; phylum Pseudomonadota; class Gammaproteobacteria; order Enterobacterales; family Morganellaceae; genus Photorhabdus; species Photorhabdus sp. RM322S. Next base: position 52,091 of record NZ_JBHFKW010000029.1, on the reverse strand, counting down.
ATTGGTCGGGCAATCCTGTGGATGATCGTCCCAAGAGGTCTGCCTTACTCTCTGGTTAACCAGCCACTGGGTAAAAAAGCTATCTCCAGAATGCTCAACACTTGCTACCGTGTGATGGGCTTGAAGCCAACGGTTATCTTCGCTGACCAGATCATGTACACCGGTTTTGCCTACGCTGCACGTTCAGGTGCATCTGTTGGTATTGATGACATGGTTATCCCAGAGAAAAAAGCTGGGATCATCACGGAAGCAGAAGCAGAAGTTGCTGAAATACAGGAACAGTTCCAGTCTGGTCTGGTAACTGCTGGCGAACGTTATAACAAAGTTATCGATATCTGGGCCGCAGCAAACGAGCGTGTAGCTAAGGCAATGATGGAAAACCTGTCCACTGAGACAGTCATTAACCGTAACGGTGAAGAAGAACAACAGGTCTCCTTCAACAGCATCTTTATGATGGCTGACTCTGGTGCGCGTGGTTCCGCCGCTCAGATCCGCCAGTTGGCAGGTATGCGTGGCCTGATGGCTAAACCAGACGGTTCCATTATCGAAACCCCAATCACCGCGAACTTCCGTGAAGGCTTGAACGTACTCCAGTACTTCATCTCAACCCACGGTGCCCGTAAAGGTTTGGCGGATACCGCACTGAAAACGGCGAACTCTGGTTATCTGACTCGTCGTCTGGTTGACGTTGCACAGGATCTGGTTGTTACAGAAGACGACTGTGGTACGCACGACGGTATTCTGATGACGCCGGTCATTGAAGGTGGTGATGTTAAAGAGCCACTGCGTGAGCGTGTATTGGGTCGTGTAACGGCAGAAGATGTTCTCAAGCCGGGTACTGCTGACATTCTGGTTCCACGTAACACCCTGCTGAACGAAAAATGGTGTGATCTGTTAGAAGAGAGCTCTGTTGACAGCATTAAAGTACGTTCCGTTGTAAGTTGTGAAACTGACTTTGGTGTTTGTGCGAACTGTTATGGTCGTGACCTTGCTCGCGGACACATCATCAATAAAGGCGAAGCTGTTGGTGTTATTGCGGCGCAGTCAATTGGTGAGCCGGGTACACAGCTGACGATGCGTACGTTCCACATCGGTGGTGCGGCATCCCGTGCAGCAGCGGAATCTAGCATTCAGGTTCGTAACAAAGGTAGCCTGAAACTGTTTAACGCGAAATCCGTTACCAACTCCGCAGGTAAACTGGTGATTACTTCCCGTAACACCGAATTGTGCTTGATCGACGAATTTGGCCGTACTAAAGAAAGTTATAAAGTGCCTTACGGTGCGGTATTGGGTAAAGGTGATGGCGAAGCAGTTAACGGCGGCGAAACTGTTGCTAACTGGGATCCACATACCATGCCAGTAGTCAGTGAAGTATCCGGTATCATCCGTTTCGCCGATATGGTAGATGGTCAGACCATTACCCGTCAGACGGATGAGCTGACGGGTCTGTCTTCACTGGTTGTTCTGGATAGTGCAGAGCGTACCGGTAGTGGTAAAGACTTGCGTCCGGCACTGAAAATCGTTGATGCCAAGGGTGACGATGTATTGATCCCAGGTACTGATATGCCTGCTCAATATTTCCTGCCAGGCAAAGCAATTGTTCAGTTAGACGATGGTGTCAGCATCTCTGCGGGTGATACCTTAGCGCGTATTCCTCAGGAATCCGGCGGTACGAAAGATATTACTGGTGGTCTGCCACGTGTTGCTGACTTGTTCGAAGCGCGCCGTCCGAAAGAGCCAGCTATCCTGGCTGAGGTCAGTGGTATTGTTTCCTTCGGAAAAGAAACCAAGGGTAAACGCCGTTTGGTTATCTCCCCATTAGATGGTGGTGATGCTTACGAAGAGATGATCCCTAAATGGCGTCAGCTCAACGTATTCGAAGGTGAGGTTGTTGAGCGTGGTGATGTGATCTCCGATGGTCCAGAGTCTCCACATGACATCTTGCGTCTGCGTGGCGTTCATGCGGTTACCCGTTACATCACCAACGAAGTTCAGGAAGTTTACCGCCTGCAAGGGGTTAAGATTAACGATAAACACATTGAAGTTATCGTGCGTCAGATGCTGCGTAAAGCAACCATCGAAAGTGCAGGTAGTTCCGAATTCCTGGAAGGCGAACAGGTTGAATATGCCCGCGTTAAAGTGGCAAACCGTAAGCTGGAACAGGAAGGTAAAGTCCCTGCAATTTATGGACGTGATCTGTTAGGTATCACCAAAGCGTCTCTGGCGACTGAATCCTTCATCTCTGCGGCATCGTTCCAGGAAACGACCCGCGTGCTGACAGAAGCGGCGGTTGCGGGTAAACGTGATGAACTGCGTGGCTTGAAAGAGAACGTCATCGTAGGTCGTCTGATCCCAGCCGGTACGGGTTATGCTTACCATCAGGACCGTATGCGTCGTCGTCAGTTGAATGAGCCTTCTGAAGCACCACAAGTGAGTGTAGATGAAGCAACTGCAAACCTGGCAGAACTGCTGAATGCTGGTTTTGGTGGCGATAAGAAGTAATTCTGTAGAGTACCATAGCTAATTAAATGCCCTCCTTTTTGGAGGGCATTCAGCTTATTGACAAAGCGCTAATTTTTTCGGCTCATAGCTTTAATCAACTTCCATTCACCAAACGGAACTGAACTTGCCGCCACCTTAGACTCCCTCCTAACAAATTTTTCCTCCTGAAAAAAGCTTGCTTGAAGGTTTTGTTCCTCACAACCAATCTGGTTTGTGGCACCCAGCTATACGACGTAGGAACAGATACGCTGGGATTTCTTGCTATTATCGCACCGCTAGTTAAGTGTTTTTTAAATGAAATCGTACTTGTCCTACAGAGACTAGTGATAAGTTAAATTCAGGGTGAGGGATTGCAATTATAGCTAGTAGGCTATATGTTGGTTTTGTGGTTTACAAACTATGAGAAATGAACATGTGGGAAGTTATAACAACAGGAGTGTTTGATGTCTGGTATAACGAACAGAGTGAAGAGTTACAAGATGATATTCTGGCTGCGCTGGAAATTTTGGGAGAGTATGGCCCGCAATTAGGCAGACCTTACGTTGATACGTTGTATGGCTCTAAATTTCCTAATATGAAAGAGTTGCGTATCCAGCATGCCGGAAATCCAGTACGGGCGCTCTTCGCTTTTGATCCCTATCGGAATGCCATTGTTCTTTGCGCTGGCGATAAAACTGGACTGAATGAAAAACGGTTTTATAAGGATATGATCAAACTTGCTGATGCTGAATTTAAGAAGCATCTTGAAGAACTAAGAACTAAGAACTAAGAACTAAGAACTAAGAACTAAGAACTAAGAACTAAGAACTAAGAACTAAGAACTAAGAACTAACTAAACTAGAGAACTGAATATGACTACACTTGATGAATTGCTTGAAAAACGCAGCCCTGAAAGCCGCCGTAGGATTGCTAAAAAAGTTGATGAAATGAAACGAGAGATAGGGCTTTATCAGATCCGCGAGGCTCTTGATGTTTCACAAACTGAATTGGCAACTGCACTTGGGGTTAAGCAACCGACTATTGCTAAAATGGAACAGCCTGGTAATAACCCCAAACTTTCAACATTGAAACGCTATGTTGCAGCGTTAGGTGGAGAGTTAAGCCTTGATGTTCAACTTCCTGATGGTAAACGTATCGTAGTCCATATTTGACCCTTGAATATTACGGCGTTGCCTCAGTGAAAGTGGTACGTGGTGCATCAAGCTTGGGTGCTTGATGCACGGAAAAAACTAAGTAAAACATTTGTACCTCCTAGTAGGAGTTTGCATTAACCTTCTCTGCCTGTGGTGAAAATCGATACAAAGGATCATATAAATGTCTTCCTCTTTGCGAGGTTTTTTCTTTAAATCAAATGCAGGAAAAGCGAGAAAACTTGAATATCAATTTAATGAAAATGGGAAAGTTTAAATACGAGGCAGGAAACGGAAAAAACGATTAGATTTACAAAAATTGCGCAATGAAAACTATTCACTAAATAAATTCTTAATTAAAAATAATAAAGCCTTCGGAATGAAGATGGGTGTGACCGGAGGCAGATATTTTCCCTTGTCAGAACAACAACAATTGTTGGTTTTCTCGGCTAGCGACCAGCAAACTATCAATGGTTAAGGGGGAGCTAATCGTACAGTGATTCAAACGGTGTTTCATGCACATCGGAGCAAATACTAATGCTCAGGTGCTCTATGAACTTGTCCGCGTAAAAATGATCTTAGTCATGCAAGAAATATTAATTCGGCATTCAGAAACAGCTCATCATATTTAACTTAGGAGGCAGGTCAATGTGATTATTTCATTTAAGGCCCTTCCACATAGAATTTATGAAAGATTATTCTTTTAGAACACCTATTTTTACCTGTGTTTTTGCATGATTAGGGGAGATTTAAATTGAATTTTTCAGGATAAATAATCGCAGTTTTTTCTCCTGTTGGATCTTTAAATTATGATACAGGTCATAAAATACAATATTTCATGATTCATATACTCGGGAATGAATATAAACTGAAAATGAGAAACAATTGTCGCCTATATAAAATAACGGGGCAAAATAATGGAGAATGGAGTAACCTTAAACTATGAAGATATAACGGAAGAGGATTATATCTTAATAAATAATCTTTATAAGCGTAATATAGGAGGCTTAGACTATTTTATTTGGAAGAATATTGAAGAAAAAAATATAATCTCTCTAGTGAAATAAAAGCATTTTCGTTTAAAAGAAACGATACACACTTGTCGATTGTGATAGCAAGAAAGTGTGAGTTTAATCTTAAACACAGGTTGGTATCTATTAATATGCTTAGTGATTTTGGCATAGATGAAAGTGTAAAATCACGAACGTTGATAATAGAAAGTGCTAAACAAACACATCGTAATGATGTAGATGCGACGGTTTGCTACTCAGATGCAAGAAAGATCAAATGTTATTCAAAGATTTTCGAAAAATACATCTGTAGCAGAGTGAACGTTTTTGACTTTATAGAAATAGTGGTGGAAGGATATACCGAAATCGATGTAGACCTGATTGATTTTAATGAAATAGATAAGATTAATAAAATCAATTTTTTCGGCAGGGAAGTAAATGACAATTGGATCGCTTACTCAGAGCAGTGTCCTTACTACAGAGATATTAAGTTGTTAACTGTTGGAAAAGAATTAGCGATATTGGGTTTTGATGATACAACTGTGGAAGTAATAGGTTTGTCAAATACAGCTCCCGGTACAATTATGTTTGTAATTGATTCTTGTCTTGCTATTAGGAAAAAATGCAGAATAATCTTACCAAATCCTATTTATTCTGAACTACAAAGCAGACTGAGCAAACATAGTATTATAAATAAATTTAGCATGATGATTGCCTGGCATACCGAAGAAGATTTCAATTTGTGCCATGAAGATATATTTATCAGTAGAATCGACAAACGATAAAGGAGTTTAAAATGGGATGTATTTTTTGTCACCCAGAATCTTCCTTTGAAAAAGATAAAATACTTTTACAAGGAAAATATTTCTATGCCTTTGTACCTAAAGGCCAGATAATTGAGGGCTATATCATTATTGCCATCAACAAATGTGAGACTGATTTAGGGGGATACCGGTGCTTTGCAGAAATATACGATGACGAAGCAATAAAAGAACTGAAACAATTTAAGAATATAATAAATGATTTTTATCGAGAATATTACAATATAAGCAATCCTCTTTTTTATGAAAATGGACGAGCTGGTGGTTGTATCGTCATGGACCCAAATCAAAGGTATTGTTACCATGCACATTTATGTTGTTTCCCTAGCGAGATTGATCTTCATAATAAATTAAAGAATCAATTTAAAATGCATACGATAGACTCATTGGATGAACTTAAGATGTTCGGTGAGGTTGGCCCCTATATTTACATCGAAAATAGTGGTAATAAATATATTTTTACGATAGGTGAATCAGATTTCATTGAGAGAGGAATGATAAGAACAGTATTGGCAAATAGTTTAAATATGCCAGAAAGATCCGATTGGAGAGCTAATGAAGGAATTAAGGAGATGCATGCGACTGCTAAAAAATTCAAATTATATATTAATCATCATATGGAGATTGGATAATGTTATATGCAGATGCAGCTTCTACCTCATGGCCAAAGTCACAAGAAGTGAAAGACATGATAAATATGTATTTAGATACTCTTGGCGTAACGCCAGGGCGATCTTTATCACAACAATCTAAAAAGGTTACGGAACTCATTGAAGAGTGCCGACATGAATTAATCGAACAAACAAATTTAAATGGTCATGGGACGGTAATTTTTAACTCAGGAGCAACGTATTCACTCAATGAATGTATAAAAGGTACGCTTAAGCCGGGTGATAATGTTATTACTACTCATTTAGAACATAATTCAGTACTTAGACCGGTAAACCATTTAAAAGATATTGGAGTAAGTAGTCAATTTATCGATGTGACAGATGGTAAAATTGATATGTCGTATTTGGAATTTTTATTAAAGGATAAGAAAACTAAGTTATTAGTGGTTCATAGTTGCTCCAATACTATTGGTACATTTTGTAATATAGATGAGATAGGAAAACTGGCACATTTATACGGTGCGATGGTTTTAGTTGATGGTTCACAATCTTTTGGTTCACAATTAATTGATTTATCGAAAGGTCATATTGATTACTTTGTTTTTAGCGGGCACAAAAGCTTAGGAGGAGTATCAGGTATTGGTGGGTACTTTATGCTTGATAATGGATTTTCTCATAATGAATTAATCCAGGGTGGGACAGGTGTATTATCAAGATTAACTACACAACCAACGGGAATACCATACAAATATGAATCAGGAACACAAAACACTATTGGCATACTTTCATTGCTAGCGTCTATAAGGCGTTTAAAAAAAATTGGGATAGAGAATATTCAAAATCAATTACAAACTCTGCGTACTAATCTTATAGATGAGCTATCACAATTAAAAAAGGTCAAATTAATTTGTAGACATAAAGTCGGGTTGCCAACAATTATTTCTACAGTAGAAGGTTATCATCCCGGAGAAGTCTCTTATATACTAGAAAACAAATACAATATTATTACCCGTCCCGGGTTGCAATGCGCACCATTAGCCCATAAAAAATTTGGAACTTATCCTGATGGTGCTGTTCGGGTTAGCCTTGATACGTCACATACAATGGAAGATATTTTGAAAATAAAATCTGCCTTAGTTAAAATCACTGAGGAAAATTAAAAGGAAATACTTATAATTAATGAGAATAGTTCAGGCGATTTAGGCAATAAGCTGAGATGCGAGTAAACGTTTATGGCTCATGACATTAATATTATAAAAAACAATAAGTTATCGCTAAAAATATCTTGGTAATCACTAAATAAGATTTCAAAATGGTGCTACATCTTATGTCACTTATAATTCTATGTATAACAATGAATTGAAGAGAGTCATGTGTAGCAGAATTATGAAACGTTATTTACACGATTTATGGTGTGCAAAATATTTAGTCGATAATAAAACTGCTATGCAAGAATCAATAACAAAACTTGAGATTGAATACAACTTACAAGTTAATTTTTTAAAACCTTATCAAGCATTCACTGAAAAATAAAAGGCGTTTGAGAAAAGGTTAATAAAGAGTGATCTGAGTATTATATTAGAAGTAATAAAAAATATTTATTTATATGATGATAATATTGTGTCTGATGATTTTAATTATGAAATTCTGCTTTCTACAAACGATGCTATTTTTTCTGATTTAATGACAATATTAGGTCACAGTGACAGCGTAATAGACGTTGCAGCAAAAAGAATCCATGCTAGCTGGTTTAATATAATGAAAGAATTTTATGCCCATGATGAAAGAGTGCAATTCCAAGAAAAGCCAAACATTGACAACTCAGATTTTATAAAAAACAGGGATGGGATACGCATTGATTTAGCCGCTATTTATATTGTACTCATGGAAATAAAATATAATCGCCTTTGCATGGAGACTTGAAATGATACATCTATTTCTATCTCCCCATTTAGATGATGTGGCTTTAAGCGCTGGCGGTTTAATACATAAATTAGTTTCAGAAAATCAAATGGTGGTTGTTCTAACATTTTTTACTGAATATGACAAAAATATTACGTCTCATTATTCACATTATGTACATAATGATAATATGTATTCATTTATAAAACTTTATTCAAAGCGAGCTAATGAGGATATTGCTTTTTGCAATAAATTATCAGCAATTCCAATACATGGTAAAATTTTAGATTGTATTTACAGAACCGACCAATACGGTGAACCTATGTATAAAAGTTCTGCCATGATTTATAGTGGCCTGATGCATAAATCAGATTATGCATCCGATATGGCTCAAGATCTCATCGACAAAATATTGTTCAATTATCAACCTGATTATATATATGCTCCTTTGGGAATAGGTCGACATGTGGATCACATCATAATAAACAATCTGGTACATAACATAACAGGTTCACGTAAGTTCAAAATATTACTTTATGAAGATTTTCCCTATGTTTTAGGTCAATACCCTGTTATTAACCCCGATAGTTTGGAAAGTGCTTTATTAAGAAATAACAAATTTAATAAGCACGCCATATTGGTGGATATTGATTTAAAAGAAAAAATGCAAAACATCCTATTTTATGAATCTCAATTAGAACCTCTGTTTGATAATAAATCAAATCTTTTAATTTCCTTGGAAAAATATCATCATGCGATTAATAAAATAAAAGTCCAAGAGCGTTTTTGGTTAATTCAGTAAAGGATTGATAATGAAGAAAATATTCATAATATACCATGACCTTTTCTTGAATGGATATGGCGGGGTAGAAACGGTATGTTCGAATTTAATAAATTTGATTAACCGTGCCAACATTGGAATTGATTTTATTTTCATATCTCTAAATGAGACAAATAGAATTGAAAATCGTGCTTGGTTATCTAATGCTCAATATATCTCCTTAGCGTCAGACAATTACGAATCTTGCCAAGATATTGCATTCTAATTGTCTTTGGTATTAGCAAGATTTTACCCTGAGATTCTAATAAGTTTAGACACAACATCCTGTAATATTGCTCGACTTTCCTGTGAAAAAATTAATTTCCCAGTAAAAACTTACTCTTGGCTGCATACTTCCATTAGAAATCCTACCCCACAGAAAATTAAAGATTTATGCTGTGCCGACGAGCACCTTGTAATCAGTTCTGGTTTACGAGATCAAATGTTATCCTTTGGGATAAAAACAGAGAAACTTCATCTTATTTTCAATCCTATCAAAATGAATCCCTTTATAATTCCTCAACCAAAACACATAGCTAGATTATTATATGTTGGAAGAATTCTTGCCTATAAGTCAAAAAATCTAACTGAACTATTTTTAGCGCTTTCTCAATTACATGGTCATTGGGAATTACATATGGTAGGTTCTGGTGATGATGAGGGTTACTTAAAAAAATTATCTTCACAACTCAATATAAATAACAATATTATTTGGCACGGTTGGCAAGATCAGCCTTGGGAATTTGTAATGAGTAGCATAAAAGAAGTATCCGCTTTTATTTTAACATCGAAATATGAAGGTTTTGGCATGGTATTAGCGGAAGCAATATCTTATGGTATCTATTGTATAAGTTCAGATTGTAAGTGTGGTCCGAATGATATTATCAACGATTTAAATGGCGAGCTTTATAAATCAGGTAGTATTCTTGAGTTGTCTAAAAAATTACAACTCATTATTGATGGATATAAAATAAGAGATCATTATGCAATAAAAAATTCTATTGCCTTTCTTTATGAAGACAATTTCCTGTTAAGAATTACTAACGCTTTATCTCTCCACCGGTAAGTATCTCCTGTCGTAACATATTATGAGAGTTAAACTTAATGCTCTCCTCTTCGGAGAGCATTTGTTTTGCATTGAACAAACTAATGGTGCACTTACTATATAGCCAACATAGGTAAATGATTTATCTCTTGTTTTTGATACTGTTAATAAACGTTTCTCGTGCAGTTGAAGATCCCAGGCGTTCTGCTTCATCCAGCAGATTCAGCGCCTTATCAATATTGCCGTTATTAATTTCGTTTTTAATTGCATCACTGAAATAACGTTCTGTGTCGTTCAGGACAGGTTTGGTTTTCAGTGGAGTGCGCTGTGTTGCGGTAGCTTGTGTTGGCCCAACAACGACAGGCTCCAGTGCCGGGCCTGATAAGACTTGACCAATAGTGATGTTGCCGGTGTTTTGTTCCGATTTCACTTTCAGCTTTAATGTACCGGTTTCTGTATGGCGGGCAACGGGATCTGGAATAGCGGGAACGGCGTTGCCGACTCCTTGAGCATAAGCTTTGGCGGGATCAATCATTTGTGTTGATTTTTGCAAATCGGTACGAGTGGTATAGACCAGCACATAAATTTGCTGTTGTCCTAATGCTGGCGTCAGCTTTAATGTGCCTTCCAACCGGTCTGTGGACATAACTCCCGGACGTTCATACGAAAAATAGTCACTTGGATAAAATGCTGCGGGGCGTAATCCCTGATCAAGCACCAAAACATTTGGCGCATAAACTTGTTTATCTTGTACTAAACTGCTCAGCATAATGTCCAGTGAGCCCCGATTTGCCGGAATGGCGAATGCAGCGATTGGCCCCTGAATATTTCCTTCATTAAGGTGCTGGGATGTGGCATTGAGGATAATGGTCTGCGTATCGTTTGGGTTAACTGGCTGCCAGTTCAGTTTTTGCAGTGCTGCTGTTGAGAGGGAAGGTGCAACAGCATCCTGTGTCGTGGTTGCCTTAGTTGTTGTAGTGATAGGTGTTGCATAGCTTATCAGAGGAGCTGCGCTACAGAGTAAGGCACTAAGACAGAATGAGAGCAGTTTAATTTTCATTTTTTACCCTTGTCCGGTTGAAAAAAGAGACTGATACCCACGGGCAAAAGGCATATCAGTCCAAGGCGCTAAAAGTAGCTAAATAATCTTGCTGGCCTAAAACCAGCCGTTTTTAATGGCATTACCACCAGGCTTCGAATTGTGCACCAAAGGTGAATTCATCATCGTTGCCACGGCTGAATTTATGTGTTGCTGTATCACGGTAGGCCATGCCAGTGGTGTAGTTATCGCCGTCGTCTTTCCTTGCATTACCCCATTTTTCATCCCATTTGGCATAGGTGACGAACAGGCGGATAGCCGGACGGGACCAGATGCTATCACCAGCCTGCCATTGCTGGGCTAGGGTGATTTTGTACTGATCGTTAGTGTCATTGGTACGCTGAGATTTGACATTATCATAGCCAATATCCATCAAGGTACTCATCGTTGGTGTCCATTTGTACATTGGACGTACACCAACCGTGTACCATGTATTGCCGTTGTTATTATCGCGGTTAGTATCTTGATACATCGCTACATACATGAGATCCCATTTTTCCGCGAGATTAATCGCGCCGTGATTCAGGATGCGTAGCATATGACCGTCATTGTTTACACTGGCGCCTTCAGAGCGACCACTGTTGGAGGAGGTCATGGAATCCGTCGCGTACTGTACGACAAATTTGTTGAAGCCTCCGGACACACTTTGTGTATGCTCGGCAGTAAACATGAAACCATCTTTGGACGCGTTGCGGTCAAGGTGATAGTTGTCCCGCGCATTAGCACGCCCATAGTCAAAACCAAGTTCCAGACTACCGCCGGGGTTCACTTCCAAGCCGGACAGACGTATGTCGTAGACATCGTTAGACGTGGGAATTTCATGGTTCCTACCGGCAATCCAGCCATGAGAACCGCCAGACTCGGTGTTACGGGTGACGGCCAGAGAGAGTTTGCTAAAGCCTAGATCGATATCTTGCAGGCCGGCACCGGGACCTGAGATATCCCAGTAGTAAAAGTCGATCATATGTACGTCATGACGCTGGTAGAAGCGTTTACCTGCCCACAGTGTTGAGCCTGGCAGCCAGTCGATGACGTTTTTCGCTTGGACATTCACTTCACGGAAAGCGGGATTGGTGGATTCCCAGTCACTTTGTTGCGCTACGGAATAGGCTACGTTGGTATCGAAGTAGAAGCTCTTATCGCCATCTTTCCATAGCTCCTGACCCAACTTAAGTTCAGCATAGGTTTCACATTCATTACCTAAACGGTATTTGCTCTGTGCACCGGTACTTTGGAAACACTGTTGCTCGCCACCGCTGCCGGCCCAGCCAATACCGGAACGGGCGTAACCGTGAAATTCTACGGCTGACGCCTGCATGGACAGTAATCCAGTTATAACTGTCAGTGATATAGGTAATATACGCATTGATTTCATCAATTATTCTCCTGTCGTTTTGTAATTAGCTCAGGCTCAAACACCGGGTTCTTTATGCAAACGCTGGCATGCGGTTCCGTCTTCCCGGAACAAATGGCAGCGGTGGGGAGGTAATCCGATAGTGAAGGAGGCCCCTTCTTCCACGAGCACAACATCAGGCTGGCGATAAACCAGATTTTGATGAATAGCCGGGATTTCAATGTGAACCTGGGTTTCATTTCCCAGCTGTTCAACAACCTGAACTATGCCTTCCAGCGTGACATCTGCGATATCACTAGGAAGGAGGTGTTCTGGGCGTATACCCAGAGATACATTGCTGCCTACTTTTACCCCTTGGCTTTCTACGGGAAGCCAGATTTGCTGGCGATTAGGCAGAGTAATTTGCACCTGATCGACGGCGGTGGCCGTGACTTTAACTGGCAGGAAATTCATTTTGGGTGAGCCAATAAAGCTGGCAACAAAACGATTAACGGGATAGTGGTAAAGCTCAAGTGGTTTGCCGATCTGGGCAACATCCCCGCCATCCAGTACCACGATTCTGTCGGCCAGCGTCATTGCTTCAACCTGATCGTGGGTGACATAAATCATCGTACGTTGCAGGCGTTTGTGCAGGCGTGAAATTTCAATGCGCATTTGGACGCGCAGTGCAGCGTCCAGATTGGAAAGTGGTTCATCCAATAGGAAAACATTCGGTTCAGCGACCAGAGTACGGCCAATGGCGACCCGCTGGCGTTGGCCGCCTGATAGTGCTTTAGGGCGGCGATCAAGCAGATGAGCGAGTTGAAGCATCTCCGCAACTTGCTTTACGCGCTGCTGAATGTCACTTTTTTTGGCGCCGGCCAGCTTCATACCAAACGACATATTGTCTGCAACAGACAGGTGGGGGTACAGTGCATAGGATTGAAAAACCATTCCAACGCCACGCTTGGCTGGTGGTACATCATTTATACGTATATTGTTGATCAGCAAATCACCAGAAGTAATATCTTCCAGACCTGCAATCATCCTTAATAGTGTCGATTTTCCACATCCTGATGGACCGACAAAAACCACGAATTCTCCTTCCTGTATCTCAAGGTTGATGTTCTTAGAAATAATAGTTTCACCATAAGCCTTAGATACATTACGTAGTGTGACGCTCGACATGTGTTCCCCCGGACTATCACCGCAATCCACGGTGAAAAATGATAAGCCAGAGTGTGTTTAAGATAGCGGGTGAGTAAATCCTCCATACCCAAATTTTTTGTGGGGGAGGAGCCAGGAGGATGAGATAAGAGCTGTTGAGGTGGCTAGGTATGAGCTGCTGGATAAAGTGTGATCTTTACTACAAAAAGAGGTGTCTCTTTTTGTGGTCAACAACACGGTTCCTCTGTTTTTGTAATGTAGATCACACCCATCTCAGTTGGGGCGTAGAGCGGGGGAGGATGAGTATTTCTATTGTCGGTTGCACACTAGCTTCGTACCCTCCGCCAATGTAACAAAACAGTTCACCCTGAACCTATTCACACTATAAGTAAAGGACGGAATGATGACAAAAACAAACTTGAAAGTGGGCGCCCGTACCCTGGCGCTTTCTGTTTTAGCTACTCTTGTGCTTTCTGCCTCTGCTTTGGCAAAAATTGAGGAAGGTAAGCTGGTTATCTGGATCAACGGCGACAAAGGCTACAACGGTCTGGCACAAGTCGGTGAGAAATTTGAAAAAGATACGGGGGTCAATGTTACTGTTGAACATCCGGACAAGCTTGCAGAGAAATATTCGCAGGTTGCGGCAACCGGTGATGGGCCGGATATTATTTTCTGGGCTCATGACCGTTTTGGTGGTTATGCACAGTCGGGTCTGGTGGCGGAAATTACGCCGGATCAAAACCTTAAGGACAAACTGTTTCCATTCACTTGGGATGCTGTGCGTTACGACGGTAAATTAGTTGGTTATCCTATTGCAGTTGAAGCCCTCTCCCTTATTTACAATAAAGACCTTGTAAAGACACCACCCAAAACTTGGGAAGAGATCCCTGCTCTGGATAAGGAATTGAAGGGTAAGGGCAAAAGCGCTCTTATGTTTAATCTGCAAGAGCCTTATTTCTCCTGGCCGCTGATTGCTGCTGATGGAGGATATGCTTTCAAAATGGAAAATGGTGCATATGATGCTAAGAACGTCGGGGTTAATAATGCCGGTTCCAAAGCAGGGCTGAATTTTATTGTCGATTTGGTAAAAAATAAGCATCTGAATGCGGATACCGACTATTCCATTGCCGAAGCAGCGTTCAACAAAGGTGAAACGGCTATGACTATCAATGGTCCGTGGGCGTGGGCCAACATCGACAAGAGCAAGATAAATTACGGCGTGACGTTATTGCCGACGTTTAAAGGTCATCCATCCAAGCCGTTTGTTGGCGTATTGACGGCAGGTATTAATGCCGCCAGCCCGAATAAAGAGTTGGCGAAGGAGTTCCTGGAAAACTATTTGCTGACCAATGAGGGGCTGGCAATGGTGAATAAGGATAAACCGCTGGGGGCCGTGGCGCTGAAATCCTATCACGATATTCTGGCTAAGGACCCGCGCATTTCTGCCACGATGGAAAATGCTCAAAAAGGCGAAATCATGCCGAACATCTCGCAAATGAGCAGTTTTTGGTATGCCATGCGTAACGCTGTTGTTAATGCGTTGACCGGCCGTCAGACTATTGATGCCGCACTGAGTGACGCAGAAGCCCGTATGACCAAGTAGCCTGTAGACACCCTTTTCTGAAAGGGTGTCTCTTTCCCGTAACGACTAAGGATGTTACTTGCGGAAGATTGATCCAATTATCAGCAAAGCTGTTACAGTCGTAGTAAAAGGAATAAGAGCATTATGTCAGCGACGCTCAAAAAAATATCATGGTGGCAGTATTCTGCTCTGAAATGGCTTGCAGTGAGCCTGTGTATACTCTTTACCGGTTATCTGGTGGTCTTGATGTACTCACAGGGAGAGTATCTGTTCGCAATGCTGACGTTGGTATTGTTGGGAACGGGGATTTACGTTTTCGCTAACCGCAATACTTATGCCTGGCGTTATGCTTATCCGGGCATCGCGGGAATGGGGCTGTTTGTGTTGTTTCCGCTCATTTGCACTATTGCCATTGCCTTTACCAACTATAGCAGTACGAATCAACTGACTTTTGAACGTGCACAATCTGTCCTGATGAGCCGTCAGTATCAGTCAGGGCAAACATTCACTTTCAGGCTCTATCCAAAATCCGATCTATGGATTCTGGCATTGGATGCACCGGGCCAGACTAAGCAACTGGTATCGGAGCCGTTTTCTCTGTCAGTAGCGGAAGAAACGACTTTACATTTGCATGAACAGGACAACGCCCAGAGTGGTGAAGCGGCGACATTGCGTATTATCACCCAGAATCGACAGGCGCTGAACCAGTTGGTTGCCGTTTTACCAGATGGTAAGCAACTGAGAATGAGTTCGCTTCGTCAATTCTCTGGTGTACATCCTCAATACTCTCTTGGGGAAGATGGCAAGACTCTTACTAACAATCAAACAGGCACGCTTTATCGCCCTAATACCGATACCGGTTTCTATCAGTCTGTTAATGCTGAGGAGCAATGGGGAAATGAGACGTTAACGCCGGGATTTACTGTTTCCATTGGCTGGAAGAATTTCCTGCGTGTGATACAGGATGAAGGTATTCAGAAGCCGTTTCTCTCTATTTTCGTTTGGACGGTTGTGTTTGCTCTGTTCACTGTGGTACTGACTGTTGCTGTCGGCATGGTCTTGGCCTGTGTTGTGCAATGGGAAGCATTGAAAGGCCGTGCTGTTTATCGCGTGCTGTTAATCTTGCCGTATGCCGTGCCATCGTTTATTTCTATTTTGATTTTTAAGGGGTTATTTAACCAGAGTTTTGGTGAAATCAACCTGTTGCTTAACGGCCTGTTTGGTATTAAGCCCGCTTGGTTTACTGATCCGACACTGGCGCGAACCATGCTGATTGTGGTGAATACCTGGTTGGGGTATCCCTACATGATGATCCTCTGTATGGGTTTGTTGAAGGCAATACCAGATGATCTGTATGAAGCATCGGCGATGGATGGTGCTGGCCCGTTTCAGAACTTTTTTAAGATTACCTTCCCGCTGCTGATTAAGCCGTTGATGCCGCTGATGATTGCCAGTTTTGCCTTTAATTTCAACAATTTTGTTCTGATTCAATTGTTGACTTATGGCAGGCCGGATCACATTGGCACTACGACGCCGGCGGGCTATACCGATTTACTGGTGAGCTATACCTATCGTATTGCTTTCGAAGGGGGTGGTGGCCAGGACTTTGGATTGGCTGCGGCGATTGCCACCGTTATCTTTTTGCTAGTTGGTGCACTGGCCATTATCAATCTAAAAACCACCCGTATTAAATTTGACTAAGGAGGGAATGCAATGGCGATGGTTCAACCCAAATCACAGAAATGGCGTTTGTGGGCGACGCATTTGCTGATGTTAACCTTTATTGCCATGATTTTATTCCCGATGTTGATGGTTATTACCATCTCCCTGCGGCCGGGGAATTTTGCCACGGGTAGTTTGATCCCAGAAAATATTTCTTGGGAGCACTGGAAATTGGCGCTTGGCTACAGCGTGGTCTCATCGGATGGTCGTGTTACTCCACCACCTTTCCCGGTTATGCTATGGCTTTGGAACTCTGTGAAGGTTGCCTTTATTACCGCTGTAGGTATCGTTACGTTATCAACCACCTGTGCTTATGCTTTTGCCCGTATGCGTTTTCGCGGTAAAACCACCTTGCTGAAAGGTATGTTGATTTTTCAGATGTTCCCGGCAGTTCTTTCCTTAGTGGCGTTATATGCCTTGTTTGACCGATTGGGGGAGTATATACCGTTTATCGGCCTCAATACTCACGGCGGCGTTATCTTTGCCTATCTGGGGGGCATTGCGTTGCATGTCTGGACGATTAAAGGTTATTTTGAAACCATTGACGGCTCTCTGGAAGAGGCTGCTGCGCTTGATGGCGCGACACCGTGGCAGGCTTTTCGTATGGTCTTGTTACCGCTCTCTGTACCGATTTTGGCCGTGGTGTTCATTCTTTCCTTTATTGGCGTGATTACGGAAGTGCCTGTTGCTTCACTGCTGCTGCGGGATGTGAATAATTACACTCTGGCTGTGGGCATGCAGCAGTACCTTAATCCACAAAACTATCTTTGGGGAGATTTTGCCGCCGCCGCTGTGCTCTCGGCACTCCCGATTACCATTGTTTTCTTGGTTGCTCAGCGCTGGTTGGTTAGTGGTTTGACCGCTGGGGGAGTAAAAGGCTGATTGTGACACTTATCAGTGTGAATCCCTTTAATAGATTGAGATTAAAGGGATTCACGGAAGTATCAATTATTGCTGGTG
This sequence comes from Photorhabdus sp. RM322S, assembly GCF_042879395.1. Lineage (NCBI taxonomy): Bacteria > Pseudomonadati > Pseudomonadota > Gammaproteobacteria > Enterobacterales > Morganellaceae > Photorhabdus > Photorhabdus sp. RM322S. The sequence goes on along the minus strand of NZ_JBHFKW010000029.1, from coordinate 34,387 downwards.
GTGAACTTGACGGTTTAACTGCCATGACAGTAAATCAGTAAATACCTGCCAGCGATGAAACTGTTTAGTCTGCTCTGCTGTCATTGGCTGTGGTTCACCTAATAATAATCCCGTTTGATTTGCCCACGGTCGAAATTCACCTTTGCCTATCATGATATAGGCCCCTTGCGGTGTAATAGTCACTTCCGGGTTATATCCCTGACACCAGATAGGGTCCAGATGTTCAGTCAGCAAATTACAGCCGGTACGGTAATAAGTCGTATTTGATAGGCTTAAATGATAGAGAGTGGGCCAGATATCTTTATGACTGCCGACTCTGGTCGCATCAAAAGTCGTGTTATAGCGATAATCAGGCGGCACGTAGAGATAAAGTGGTACGCCGTGACCAATTGCCAGTTCATGGGCATCTGGATAACTGATACCCCGCATATTATGGTCACCGGTTGCTGCAATAATAGTATGGGAAGCCAGTGACTGAGATTTTACCCAACTGATAAACTGCCCCAACTGATCGTTGGTATAACGCAGAGTATGGAAGACCTCTTGTAACTCATCACCGCTAGCCAGATGGCTTAGGCGTTGTTTCTCTGCATCGTTTAGCTTAATGTCGGTTTTCTGATAGCCTTTTGGTGACTTATACGGTGGGTGATGGGTAGTAGACAATGACAGAATCAGAGTATGTTCTCCGTCCTTCTCTGCCTGAGCCAGACGTTCTTCAATATAACGGAACATAAACTCGTCAGGTACACCCCAAGTACCGAATTTGGCTTCCGGGTAGCGTTTTTTCAGCCCATTCTGATCGATAAATTCACTGACGCCCAGATTTGGCAGGAACTGATTCAAATTACGCCATGCTCCGTTACCGGATGTAACGAAGATAATCTTGTAACCATTCGCCAGATAGGGTTTAAACATATTGCTGGTGAAATCGAGATTTTGGGCAGTGGATTGGCTGATTGCACTGTTCGGGCTACGGACCAGGAAGCGGCTCAAACTGTCAATAGTGCCGTCCCCTTCAGAAACAAAACGTTCAAAACGCCAATCGTTTTGCCAGTGCTGACGCAGGGCACCAAAAACATCAAGGTTTGGGCGATCCAGGCTTTGCAGGTGATAGCCCATGCTTTCCATCACGTTAAATATTACATGGGGTGGTTTTTTCTGAGCGACAGGATTGTCGGCGGTTTTAGCCATAAACGGCGACAGACTAGCCGGCGTTGGATTATCCAGAAATTGGCTTAATAGCTTGCTACCTTGCTCATCCGTTGCTTCTGGGAAATAGCTGTTTTTGTCATGATCATTAAAGGCCCAGTTCAATGCCATTGGACCATTAGGCGTCAGCATATTAAGTATTTTAACTTCTGAAACTTGTGTATTGGACTGACGCAGTGGAAAGGTCCCTATGGAGCCGCGCATTCCAACGAAGCAGATAGCCAAAATAGCCAGTGTCGCTATAGCAGAAATTGGCAAACTGGTTTTGCGTTCTGTTCGTGAGGTAAGGCGGCGTTGCCAGCGGAGACAAAGCCAGAAAACGAAAACAGTGAACAGAACTAAGCAGAGTAAGCCACGGATAATGGGATAGTCATTCCACAGAGTATGTAACACGGCTTTCGTATCATCTTCCACCAAACCGAAGATGAAAATATCAATCGACCGTTCATAAGTGGCATAGTAATAAACATTGCTTACAGTTAAAGCCCCGACCAGTGTATTGAGTATTGCAGCCAGCCACGGATAGCAACGCTGCCATAGGCTGAAACTGTTTTTGTGAATGGCAAATAAGCCGGCAATCAGCAGACAGGGAACAAATAGCAGACTGGCAATACGGATATCAAACAGCCCGCCAATCCAGAACATTCGTTCTACATCTTGAATAGAGTCAGCAAGGAGCTGATGGCTGCCATAAGTGAGGAGAAGATAGATTCTTCCCGCCATTTGTATTGATACAGCCAGCAGCCAGGGAAGTAAAAGAGCGATAAAAGCCTGTTTAAATCTGGGAAACCACATAATGCCTTCTTAATTAGAATGGATTAGTAAGATTAATTTGGTATTTTATGGGTAAAGATCCTAGCTTATTTAGTAAATGATTGCCTATCCTAATGTTAGGTTATTTTATTAGACATTTTTTGCAGTAAACAGCAGGTCTGACCAAGGCCCAGACAAAATCGATTGAGAAAGGATGGTTTAGATTATAAGCCATCTTTTAGGTTGCTGACAAAACCATTTTTAAAAATAGGTGTTTTCGTTTCACTGAGAATTTCAGATAGCGTGTTGTCGGCTGATTTAGTTTTCTCTTATCTAATAACAGTTTATTGCATCAACGATGATAAAAGGTTTGGCAGATTAATCAGCTAGAAAGGTGATAACAGTTGGGCAGATATTTAAGCGTTAACAGAGCGCGAAAATATTTTGGAAAGTAACGGTATGAATTGATTTTAGCGTTAAATCACATTAAAGGCATAAAAAGAGGTATGGTTTAAATCAAATCGCAGACCAGATTGATTAAAGCAGTGTAAAGCAAGTTTAATCTGGCGTATTTAAGGCATTGCAGTTTTACATAATAAATTGCAAAATAATAGTACTGTAAGTAATCCGATTTATATTCTGTTAAATCATTTGCTTAGAGACTGTAATTTCTTTATGACAAAGTTTATTGTCAGTTGAAAACATTATTAAAGTCGGTTTCTTTGGTAAAATAGATTTTATGATTAAGTTATTCATATTCTTATTTGTCTTTTTTCCAGAGAGATGAGCATTAATAAAGTTTTCATTTTTCACTGATAGTTTTATGATGGGTAGGTTTTGAACTGTTATTAAACGTCATTTTTTTAACTTTTGGTTTTAATCGGTATAAGGTTTTAGCAATTGTTTTTACCGTTTTTAGCGCCCAAGGTGGGATTCCACTTTATTTATAATTTATCCAGATATGATTTCGCCTCTAAAATGAGGAAGCCAGCCCTGATGGTATACAGAAATATTGTTAGCGCAACACTTGCGTACTCATATTTGCACAAGTACAGTTATGGGTACAACATTGTGAGGTAATGACTATGAATACGATGAGTTATTCAGCATTCCGGGCTAACTTGGCCAGAACCTTGGATAAAGTGAATGACGACCACAAGCCCGTTATTATCACTCGCCAGAACGGTAAACCAGCGGTCGTTATTAGCCTGGAAGATTTCCAGTCTTACGAAGAGATGGCCTACTTGATGGCCAGCCCCAAAAATGCTGCGCGTTTGAACCAGGCTATCGCGGAAGTGGAGGCCGGTAAAACCGTTGAGAAAGGATTATTGGAAGAATGATTTTATCTTGGGCGGAAATGGCATGGGAGGATTATCTGCATTGGCAACAAACCGATAAAAAAATCTTAAAGCGCGTAAATACGTTAATTAAAGAGATTAAACGGCAGCCCTTTGATGGGCTTGGTGATCCAGAGCCACTAAAGCATAATTGGTCGGGATATTGGTCCAGGCGGATTGATCGAAAACATCGCCTAGTTTACAAGGTGACAGACGAAACAATCATTATTGTGCAATGCCGCTATCACTATTAATAAAACCTTATTGATGCTCCTTGCTGTGCGACATCAGAAAATGCCTTGGTGAAAACTCAGCAGTGATAGTCGAGGAGCCAAAAGTCAGCAATCTTAAGGATGGTTTAGATTATAAACCATCCTTGAAGATTATAATTGTATTAAGTTATTAAATGAGAAGAGATAGCTCTTTCAGAGGGGGAACCCGGTGCTACGGTGTTCAGTTCTCGGCTGCTCCTGCTTTTTTACGACATGTATTCAAATCATTCAGTAATTGGTTTACATGATCATCACTGAACATCGTTTCCAGTGTGGTATTTAATTTACGTCGCCAGTTGGGATATTCCATTGTAGTACCTGGAATATTGACGGGTTTATCCATATCCAGCCAGTCTTCGGGTTGCAGTCCCAGCAGTGCGCAGGTGCTGTGGGCAATATAGCGATGTAATCCCTGGTTTATCTCGGGTGACATTGCCACCTCTTTCGCAGTGTGGCCGATATGTTCCGGAATACAGCCGTAGCGATGCAATCCCTCTAATAACTCTTGTTTGCTTGCCTGACGTTCGGTATATAGCCTTTGAAGAAGATCTTTATCAGGATATAGCTTGAGTGATTCCCCAAGTGTCAAATCGGCACTTTGCCAGAATCCGCGCAAAGTAGGCAGATCATGGGTGGTTATCGTTGCCATTGCTTGTACTGGGTAATCATTCGGTGCACGGACTTCTCCCTGTCCATTACGCTCAAAGTAGAGCACTTTATAAGAATAGACACCGCTGTCGCGCAGTTTGCTCACAATTTCTTCCGGCACGATACCCAAGTCTTCACCAATGACCAGGCATCGATGACGTTGACTTTCCAGTGCCAGAATTGCCAGCAGATCATCAACTGGGTAGTGTACATATGCCCCTTTGTCGGCGGTTTCGCCATAGGGGATCCACCAGAGCCTGAGCATCGACATAACGTGGTCAATGCGTAGGGCGCCGCAATAGGTCATATTTGTGCGCAGCAGCTCAATGAATGGTTGGTAAGCCTGGGTTTGTAAAACATGAGGATTCATTGGTGGCAGGCCCCAGTTTTGACCCAATGGCCCCAGAGCATCCGGTGGCGCTCCCACTGATGCTTTGGTGCAGTAAACAGCCCGGTTGCACCAAGTTTCCGATCCTCCTTCGGCTACGCCAACGGCTAAATCTCGGTAAAGCCCAATCGGCATTTCATTGGCTTGACTTTGTGCAAAGCAGTCTGCAAGTTGAGTATGGGCCAGCCACTGTAGCCAGAGGAAGAATTCCACTTCTTGCGGGTGAGACTGGCAAAATGTTTGTACGGCTTCGCCGTGTGGATCGCTATATTCTTCCGGCCATACAGGCCAGCCCCAACAGCTGTTATTTTTAGCGTATAGCAAACAGTGCAGGGCGTCATAGACGGCTTGATAGTAGAGGCCTTCACCACCTTGAATGACGAATTGGCGAAAAGAGACCTGTTGGGAGTCAGCTTCTGAACGGGTATTGAACTGTTGATATGCCAGACGCAGTGCTGCCATTTTCAACGCCATGACTGTGGTGTAATCCACCCATTTTGTGCTGCGGGCATGTTGTAACATGCGCTGTGTCGTCTGAGTTTGCCACCACTTCTGCGCTTCTTCACTGTGTTTGAAATCTTCAATCTGATTAACATCAATGTAAATCACATTAAGCCAGTTGCGTGAAGAGGGGCTATAGGGACTGGCGCTTTCTGGCATAGCTGGATGCAGCGCATGCAATGGATTCAATCCGATAAAGGAACCCCCGCGTGCCGCCATCTCTTTCAGCATGTATTTCAGATCGCCAAAATCTCCGATTCCCCAATTGTTTTCTGAACGCAGTGTATAGAGCTGTACACAGGCACCCCAAAGTTTTTCCCCCTTTAACAGCGCATTTGGCTCATAGCAGCGTTTGGGCGCGACTATAATTTGTATAGACCAGCATTGGCTGCCTTGCGTCAGAGTAAGGTGATGGTATCCCTGAGCAAGGGTATCAGGAAAAGTCAGTTGATGGCTGCCATGTCCCTGAAATTCTTCTCCTTGTTCTGTCCGTATCTGCCATTGGTAGTTCCTGTCGTCTTTCAGGGTGATAGTGAAGTGCTGCCCTTGAGTAAAAACTTTTACTATCGGTACGGGGGAAATCGGCTCGTTGGCCGGTTTGTTTACATTTATGGCATCTAACAGGCGGTGCCTGGTGTCTGCGGGAATCGCCTGTGGTTTTCCATAAGCATTGATATAGCTGGCAACAATGCCAGCCTCGGTCGCTAAATGATCGAGGCTCTTATCCTCCATGATTTTTCCTTATCTCTTTGCTTGCCAGATACGTTGTTGATAATCCCGGATTGTCCGGTCAGAGCTGAACATGCCCATTCGGGCGGTATTCAGAATGGCGCTGCGTGTCCAGCCTTGAGTATCACGGTACAAGGCATCGATCCGCTTATGGGCATTGCAATAGGAGGCAAAATCAGCCAGTACCAGATAAGGGTCTCCACCTTCAATCAAGCTGTGCAGCAGCATGTCAAATGCCCGCTTATCACTGTAGCTGAATTCGCCGCTGGCCAGTGCCTTGAGTATGTTGTCCAGATGTTTATCTTCCTTGAGTAACGTCAATGGATCATAACCGGCAGCTTTCAAAGCTTTCACTTCTTCGACGGTGTGTCCGAAGATGAAAATGTTGTCGTTTCCCACTTGCTCGGCAATTTCGACATTCGCTCCGTCTAATGTTCCGATAGTCAGTGCGCCATTTAGTGCGAGTTTCATGTTTCCTGTACCGGAAGCTTCCTTACCGGCAGTGGAGATTTGTTCTGAAACATCGGCAGCCGGGATCATAAGCTCTGCGACAGAAACTTTGTAATCGGGGATAAACGCGATCTTGATGCGATCACGAACAATAGGATCATTATTGATCTTTTCAGCGGCTTGATTGATCGCAGAGATAATGTTTTTTGCCAGATAGTAACCTGGTGCTGCTTTCGCACCAAACAGGAATACGCGTGGAACGATATCCAGCGCCGGATTTTCCTGAATTTGCTTATAGAGCGACAGGATGTGTAGCAGGTCCAGATGCTGACGCTTATATTCGTGCAGGCGCTTAATGTGTACATCGAAAATGGCGTTTGGATCCAGCTTAAGCCCCATTACTTTATTCACATAATTGGACAGGAGGATTTTGTTGCCCTGTTTGACCGCCCGATACTCTTCGCAGAAAGCAGCGTCATCTGCATAGGGTTCAAGCTCTTTAAGTGCATTAAGATCGTTAATCCATTCACGGTTAAGCGTCCGGTCGATCAACCCTGACAAGGCTGGGTTACACTGTTTGATCCAACGACGCGGGGTAACACCGTTCGTCACGTTATGGAATTTGTTCGGCCACAGTTGGTGATATTCTGGGAAAAGATCCTTAACGATCAGTTCTGAGTGCAGCGCCGCTACCCCGTTCACGGCAAAGCCGGCGACGACGCAAAGGTTCGCCATCCGCACCTGATGGTTATAATGTACCGCCAATTTTTCCCATATGGCTTGATCGCCTGGCCAGGTTTTCTCCACCAGATTTTTGAAACGGCGGTTAATTTCTTGAATGATGTCGTAATGGCGTGGCAGCAGGTGGCTTACCAGATGTTCATCCCAACATTCTAGCCCTTCCGGCATCAGCGTGTGGTTAGTATAGGCGAAAGTATGGCTGGTTATCTCCCATGCCGATTCCCAGCTTATTTGGTGTTTATCCAGCAGAATGCGCATCATTTCAGGAATGGCAATCGTTGGGTGGGTATCGTTAAGCTGGATAACTTCATACTTCGGCAGATCTTCTATTTTGCGTCCTGCCAGATGATGGCGGCGCAGGATATCCGCCACAGAGCAGGCACACTGGAAATATTGTTGCATCAGACGCAGGCGTTTGCCTTCCTGATGGTTATCATTCGGATAGAGAACTTTCGTCAGCTTATCTGCTTCAACACCTTGCTGTTCTGCTGCCAGGAACTGACCGTTGTTGAATTTGTCGAGATCAAATGGATCAGCATGTGTTGCTTGCCACAGGCGCAGTGGTTGGGTAACACCGTTGTGATAACCAATAACCGGTAGATCCCAGGCTTCCCCAATCAATGTAAATTCAGGTGCCCAGGTTTCGCGCCCATCGTCTGTCATTAAGACTTCGCCACCAAAATTAACTTCAACATCCAACTGAGCATTGTGGCGGAACCAAGGGTAGGATTCACGCCCCCAATTGTCCGGCTTTTCAATTTGCTGCCCCTGCTGAAAAGACTGGCGGAACAAGCCATATTGATAATTCAGACCGTAGCCAATTGCTGATTGGCCAACGGTTGCCATAGAGTCGAGAAAACAGGCTGCAAGCCGTCCGAGTCCACCGTTGCCTAAAGCGGGGTCCGTTTCTTGCTCCAGCAGATCGCTCAGAATGATATTTTCTTCTGCCAGGTAAGTCTGAACGTCTTCGTACCAGCCAAGGTTGAGCAGATTGTTTGCAGTCAAACGGCCAATCAGAAACTCCATAGAGATATAGTTCACATGGCGTTGTTGTTGGTCGGAAGGAGCAGTGATCTCAGGGCTTGAGGGCAGTAGTTCTGACAGGGCCGCACTGACGGCTTGCCACCACTGATGCTGAGTCATTTCCTGTGCTGATCCGAGGCCAAAGCGCTGCCATTGATGCGTCAGCGCAGCTTGAAACTGGGCTTTATCTAATCTGGTCTGTTGCATGGAGTCTTCATCCTGTAGCTGAAAAAGGAAAATTTAGACACTATGCTGAATGCTCTCAGAGTCTAAAACATCATCCTGGAGAGGTATTAGTCAGGGTGGAGTAAAAGGGCGTAGTCGATAATCATATTCAGCTTGATTTTTAATCTATGTGAATTCATTTTTTCCTGGAGATTGATGGAATGGTTTGCGGTCGGCTTCCATAATTTATCGATGGAAAATGGAATTTGCTGTTCAAGAATGTGATAGGGCGCGCAACTTAATACAATGAGGTTCGCAAACAGGTTTGCAAAGGCTGTGTATTTCACTAAATTTGGTTGGGCTTATTAATGACATTATTACGGGCCGTGATATAAATTATCTAATAACATCACATAGGGTTCCGGCGCAGGTTTTATTTATCGCTTCTTATTGGGCACGGAAATCAATGCTTATCCCATCAAAACTGAGTCGTCCTGTTCGTCTGAATAATACGGTTTGGCGTAAACGCCTGTTGATCAGACTGAATGAGTCGTCTAACTATCGTCTTGTTCTGATAACCAGCCCTGCTGGTTATGGTAAAACCACATTGGTATCTCAGTGGGCGGCCGGGCAAGATAATCTGGGATGGTATTCTTTGGATGAAAGCGACAATCAGCCGGAGCGTTTTGCCAGCTATCTTATCGCGGCGTTGCAGCAGGCCACGCAAGGGCATTGCGCCAAAAGTGAAGTGTTGGCCCAAAAACACCAATATGCCAATTTACCCGCGCTCTTTGCTCAACTGTTTATTGAACTCAATGAATGGCGACGACCGATTTTCCTGGTGATTGATGATTATCACCTGATTATGAATAACATTATTCATGAGGCTATGCGATTTTTCCTGCGTCACCAGCCTGAGAATCTGACTTTAACCATCTTATCACGCAATCTGCCTTCTCTTGGGGTCGCCAATCTGCGTGTGCGTGAGCAATTGCTGGAAATCGATAGCCAGCAACTGGCTTTTGATCATCAGGAAACCCAGCAATTTTTTGACAAGCGTTTGACCCCATCGCTTGACGCCGACGATTGTAAACGCCTGTGCAACGAAGTGGCTGGCTGGGCAACGGCGCTTCAGCTGATTGCGCTTTCAGCGCGGCAGTCGTGTGATGCCGCTGAACTGTCGGCTAAACGCTTATCGGGCATTAACGCCAGCCATCTTTCCGACTATTTGGTGGATGAAGTATTGAATCAGGTGGACAAATCGACCCGTGAGTTTTTGTTGCGCAGCTCTATTTTGCGCTCTATGAATGATGGTTTGATCGTTTGTCTTACCGGTGAAGAGAATGGTCAACAGCGTCTTGAAGAAACCGAGCGCCAGGGGCTGTTTATCCAGCGTATGGACGATTCTGGCGAATGGTTCCGCTTTCATCCACTTTTTGCCTCATTTTTACGCCAACGCTGTCAGTGGGAAATGGCATTGCAATTGCCTGAATTGCATCGTGCCGCCGCAGAAGGCTGGTTGGTTCAAGGGTATCCGGGCGAGGCTATTCATCATGCTTTAGCGGCGGGCGATACGGCCATGTTACGCGATATTCTGTTGCAGTATGCCTGGTCGTTGTTTAACCACAGTGAGCTATCTCTGCTGGAAGAATGTATGAATGCGCTGCCTTATGAACAACTGTTGGAGAGTCCGCGTCTGGTGCTGCTTCAGGCTTGGTTGGCTCAGAGCCAGCATCGCTACTCAGAGGTAAATACACTGTTGAGCCAGGCGGAACAAGCACTGCATCAGAAACAGATTGCTATTGAGCCGGATTTACTGGCTGAGTTCGACGCTTTACGGGCTCAAGTCGCTATGAACAGCGGCAAGCCGGAGATGGCTGATAAGCTGGCGAAGAAGGCCTTGGCGGCTCTGTTGCCACAGAATGAATACAGTCGTATTGTCGCAACGTCAGTGGAAGGTGAAGTCTTACATTGTAAAGGCGAGCTGGCTGACGCATTGATGCGGATGCAACAAACTGAGCAGCTTGCGCGCCGTTTCCACGTTCATCACTATGCGTTATGGGCATTGTTGCAGCAAAGCGAGATTTTGCTGGCACAAGGGTATTTGCAGACCGCCTATGAAACGCAGAACAAGGCATTTGAATTGATCCGTGAACAGCATCTGGAGCAGCTTCCGATGCATGAGTTCCTTTTGCGCATCCGCTCACAGCTTTTGTGGTGCTGGTCCCGTCTTGATGAAGCAGAAGAGGCTGCGCGTCGTGGCTTGGAGGTGTTGTCGAACTTCCAACCTCAGCAGCAGTTGCAGTGCCTGACACAGTTAGCCAAATGTTCTTTGACCAAGGGAGATATTGATAATGCCCGCCGTTATTTGGCCCGTTGTGAAAACCTATTGAATAATGGGCAATATCACAGAGACTGGCGAACCAATACTGACAAACTGAGAGTCATCATTTGGCAGAATATGGAAGAGAAAAGCGCGGCTGTTCGATGGTTGGCACAGACCGAGCGACCGGATAGTGTCGATAATCATTTTAATCAGGGCCAGTGGCGTAATATCGCCCGCGCTCAGATCCTTCTCGGCCTGTATGATGAGGCGGAATCTATTTTGGATATGCTGAATCAACATGCAAGAGAATTGCAATTAATAAGCGATCTGAACCGTAATCTACTGTTATGTAACTTGCTTTACTGGCATATAGGACGTAAAAGTGAAGCGCAGAATGCGCTTATCGAGGCGTTGGCTCTGGCTAACCGCACAGGATTTATCAGCCATTTTGTGATTGAAGGTGAGTTGATGGCCCAGCAGCTGCGTCAGCTTATCCAGCTGAATACTTTGTCTGAACTGGAGTTGCACAGGGCACAGCGCATTTTACGTGATATCAACCGTCAGCATCGTCATAAATTCGCTCATTTTGATGAAAGTTTCGTCACACAGTTGCTGACACATCCCGATGTCCCAGAACTTATTCGCAATAGTCCACTGACGCAGCGTGAGTGGCAGGTGCTGGGACTGATTTATTCAGGCTACAGCAATGATCAGATTGCCGCAGAGCTGGATGTAGCAACTACAACCATTAAGACTCATATCCGGAATTTGTATCAGAAACTGGGGATTGCGAATCGTCAGGAGGCGATTCAGCAGGCACAGCAACTGATGCAGATGATGGGGTTAGGTGTGTGACTTCCGGTGAGCAAGCCATTGTTCTGATCAGTGATACTGAACAATGGCTTTGCGTGACAGATTTTAAGATTTTAGCGAGACAATCCGTCCTTTCAGGCTGCGACTGAGTAAGTGTGCTGACAGGGTTAACACGGTACCCAGTAGCATCACCAGCATCAATGATTGTTTGGGTGGAAATGGTAACGCCATAGCGCCCAGTGAGATAATGGAGCCAACCGCCATCTGGATGAACCCTATCAATGCGGAAGCGACACCTGCTTCTTCAGAATAAGGTTCCAGAGCGTAACTGGTCGCGGGCCCCATCACAAACGCTAAACCAGCACAAGCGAAAGCAACCGGTAACATATAACTTAGCCAGTGTTGGCTGGCTATGTTTGGCAGCAGATGCATTCCTGAGAACAGAGATAGGCAGCCCAGTGCCATCAGAATTGCCCCAAACAGCAAGCAGAAAGGGCGGCCCGTTCGATGAAGGACTTTATTGGCGATCAGGAAGGCGATCATGGTCCAGAGCCCATTGCCACCAAAAATCAGTGAAAATAAGAGTGGTGAGATATGGCCTTCGGTCATTAACACTGTTGGTGCAAATGAAACATAAGTAATCATTATTGCCATAATACCAGCGTTAACCAGTGCAAAATGCATAAACCGGGCATTACTGAGAATTTGATAATACTGTTTCAGCGGGAGTCCATGAATTGGTTTAGTGTTTGCGGGGCGCGTTTCTGGCAGCCAAATGGCAATGATAAGCAGCACAATAACGGAGTAGCAGACCAAAAACCAGAATGGTGCCCGCCAGTCAAACAGTTCAGCCAAAAGACCACCGAGTAACGGAGCGAGAGCAGGAACAATATTCAGTGTACTGTTGAGAAAACCGTAGGCTTTAGCTGCCTCGTCACCATTCAGGCGGTCGCGTACACCGCTGATGCAGACGACACTGGTACAGCAAACAGCACATCCTTGAATGATCCGTGCCGCGACAAAAATTTCGGAATTGGTTGAAAGTGCTGCGATCATAGAGCCAATGATATACAAAATGATCCCCATTAAGGCAACCGGTCGACGGCCAAATTTGTCCACCAATGGTCCGGCGATTAATTGCCCCAGTCCCATGATTAGCAGAAATAAAGAGATAGTCGACTGAATGACCTCATTATTAACCTGAAAATCTTCAGCAATGGCGGGAATAGTAGGTAAAAATAGATCGATACCTAGTGGCCCGAAAAGCACCAAACTAAGTAATAGAAAAATGTAATTTCGCATATTTATTCTTTTAGTATTTCAACAAATTGTGATGGTTTTGTGCGTAAATCGGCACAGTGGCATTGAGTTTCCAGCATAATTAAAGATTTTGTGTATGCCAGAGATCCTATTAGCGGGTTATTTCAAACTAGCGATAGGTTTATTTAAATATCGTGCACAACCGAACTCTTTACTGCTTTTTCAAACCTGAACTTTATACGAGCTGCTTAACTGTGTAAACCAACCAGGCTGTTTCAGCACTTTTTTAAGGTATGTCAGATTATTAGCAGCCTCTATTCTAAGGTGTTCTATTTGAAATTATTTCATAAATAAATAGTTACTTTATTTTTTCATTTCTTTGGTAACTCATTCTCAATAAAAAAGCATATCATTTCTGACAAATCAGAAATAATCAAGATGGTCACCTATCATATAAGGAATAGTTATAGGCTATACAAATATTCTCATGGTTATCGTTTGAGGCAGAATTCAAGATTTTCGGACTGTTCTACAGGATTTTAAACAGAATTATCTATACTAGCCATATTTACTAGCAGTTCTGTATGTAATTAACAATGCATTCAAAATAATAATGTTTTTTATACAAAATACTTTAATTTTTTAAATGTTTTTGTGGTTTTTATCGGTTTTTTATTGATATAAATTAGTTTTTAGTAAATATTCTCTTACCTGTTCGCGATTGTTGTGCTTTCTTGTAGTTAGAAATGGTTAATTAAGGTGATAAGATTATGGAAAATGGAAAACGGTTTGAAGATATGCTTTCTCGTTTTGTTGGGAACGGTCCTTATCTGGAAATAGATGGTGAAAAGTATATTGATGCGGCTTCGGGAACATTTAACCTTCCACTTGGGTACACTAATCGCAGAATAGCAGAAAAATTAAAACAGCAAATCGACAGATGTACACATTTGAGTTCAGCTTATACTCATGAAATGTCGCAATATATTCTGAATAAATTAGTTAAACATACCCCTGAAGGAATTAATAGAATATGGTTGCGGGATGTTTCCGGCTCCGGGGCGGTTGAATGTGCCATTCGTATTGCTCAAAAAGCAACAGGGCGGTCAGGGGTTATCTCCTTCTTTCTGGCTCATCATGGTCAGTCTTTAGCTACAGCGCAAATTTCTGGTAATGCTTTTAGAATTAAAGATTTTCATGTCAATATTGATGGTTCTTTAAAAGTGCCAACTCCTGCCAGCGTCATGTCTGAATTGGAACCGAGCACAGAACCAAATCAGTATTTTGACCTGGAACAATTTATTCAATTGGGCTCAAATGACAATATTGCTTGCCTAATTATTGAACCTATTCAAGGAAATGGTGGAAATATCGTTTTCCCTGTTGATTTTTACCGTAAGATTAGAGATATCTGCCATAAACATGACATTATCATTATCGCAGATGAGGTGCAGACAGGGTTTGGACGCACAGGAACATTCTTCGCATCAACTGGTTACGCCAAAGAATTAGAACCAGATATTATTGTTTTCGCTAAAGGCGCTGGTGGCATAGGTATTCCTACCGGTGGTGTATTGATGCGTAGTTCATTGGATGTATTAGAGTCTTTCGAACATTCCAGCACATCAGGCGCTAACCCTCTTTCACTCACAGCTCTCAACGAAATTATCGATATTATCGAAGATGAACATGTTCTGGAGAATGTGCAGAGTCACGAAGCTTATTTGCGTAATGGCTTATTAGCATTACAGCGTAAATATCCAGAAATTACCGGTGTCAGAGGCGTTGGTTACATGTTTGGTTTTGATACGCCATCGCCGGAATTTGCTGCAAAAGCGATTGCAACTGCGAACAGCCATAATTTGATCATCCGGGGCTCTCGTTATGGGAAAGGCCGTGCACTCAAAGTTCGTCCTCCATTAATTTGCACTAAGGAACATTTAAGCGAGATTTTGCATAAATTGGATCTGACTTTTGCTGATCTGACTTTAGATATGCTGGACAACAAGGAGGTAGCATAATGAAAGCACTTAAATTTAATCAGGTATGGGATGTTCAAATCCGGGATGTTGAACCGTTACATTGTGTTGAGTCTGATGATGTGGTGGTTGATATTGCGGTTTGTGGTGTCTGTGGTACGGATGTTGGGATTATCACGGGTTCTTACCCTGTTGCGATTCCGGGGACGACTCTTGGTCATGAAACGACGGGTGTTGTCACTCAAATAGGAAGAAGTGTTACGCGTTTTAACGTGGGTGACCGCGTGGTGATCAATCCAACGTATTCCTGTGGGCATTGTCGGATGTGCCAGACAGGAAGCCCAAATCATTGTGAAAAAAAATTGGGGACCGAAGCTGGGGTTTCCTATGACGGAGCATTTGCTGAACAGTATCTGGCTAAAGAGAGTTCACTGATAAAACTGGATGATCATGTCAGCATGGAAGAGGCATCACTTACCGAACCGCTTAGTTGTACATTAACCGGTGTCGATAAGCTGGGTATCACTCATACTAATATTCGTGCAGCAGTGGCTGGCGCAGGTCCAATGGGGATGCTCTACATTTGGGCTTTACATGCCAGGGGCGTCAAGGCTTTCATGGTCGAGAAAAATGAAAGTCGTGTTCAGTTTGCCAGAGAAAACCTGCCCCCAGAGTGTGAGTTGTATACTGATTTTGATGAGGCTTTGGTTCAGAAATATGGCGATAAATCGGCATTGATCGATCTATGTGTAGATACTACCGGACAGTTAACCGAATACATTTTCGAACATCTAGCGCCTGGCGGAAAATTGCTGAATGTTGCGCTTAAAGATAAACATGCCAGCCTTGATATTCTTAAAATTGCGGATAAGAGCCTTTCAGTCATTGGTTCTATTGATTCTCTGAATAACAGCTTTGAACGTGCTTATACCATGATCCGTGATGGTATTATTCCGGCGGGTCGTCTGGTCAGTCAGATCTTTGATTTTAATGATTACTTGCAGGCTTTTCTCACTGTGGGTTGCGATATTGCGAGCAAAACCCAAAAACCGCTCTATACTCCAAACTGTAAAGTGCTGATCCGCATTTCCGATCTCAATTAATGGAGTTTTTCACATGGATAAATTTAATGTGATTTTTGACATTGATGGGGTCATTGTCGATAGTGAGCAATTGCACTTTGATGTTCTTTGTGCGTTGGCTCCTGATTACACACATCATGTACAACCGCAGCAACTTATCGGTCTGAGTTTGAAAGAAACGCTGGATTATATTGGGGTTCCAGCTCAGCAGCAGCAAGAGATCACTGACAAAATTGTTTCTGTTTACAAAGATAAGCTGTCCCAAAGTTACCTTCGCCCAGGGATTGCCAGGCTGATAGAGGCTTTACAACAGCACAGCATTCCTTTTGGTTTTGTCTCTACTGCGCCGCGTGAAGTGTGTTTGGCTAATATTGGATTATTGGGATTGAGCGAAAGCCCAGCGTTGATCTCCGGCGACGATGTTGTAAGAACGAAACCGAATCCCGATCCCTATCTTGCCATGTTGGAATTGAAGTCGATGGATGTTCATCAAACATTGGTAATTGAAGATACAGATTTGGGGATTACAGCAGCAGTACAGGCAGGTATTCCCTATGTGTATGCCTGGCCTCATGCGTTATCCGTTGCAGAACAGTATCAACAGGCAACCCGTATTATCGGAGTGCTGACAGATATTCCGCAATTTTCCAGGATTAGTTTTGCATAATTTAATGCCCTCCGTGAGTCACATCGGAGGGCGTTTTTATTTATATAGAAGGAGTATGAGTTGTCTGATCTGAATATGGTCTCTTTGGTAAAACAACCCATCATGGCGACGCGCGTCGCTTTTTTTATTGCCGGCTTTAGTCTTGCAAGTTGGGCTCCCCTCATTCCTTTAGCTAAAGAACGGCTGCAACTTGATAATGGCGCTATGGGGCTTCTGATGTTGGCGTTCGGTATTGGCTCTTTCATCATGATGCCGATGGCAGGAATGTTGGCTGCACGTTTTGGATGCCGGCAAGTTTTCACTTTATGTGCCCTGTTGGTGTTAGTGATGTTGCCAGGTCTTAGTGTATTACCTACACCGTTGACACTGGCCTGCGCTTTATTTGTTTTTGGTGCAGGTATTGGTGCGATGGATGTTGTAGTAAATATCCACGCTGTTATGGTTGAAAAAATGGCTCAGCGGCCAATTATGTCCGGCTTTCACGCGTTATTTAGTCTGGGGGGAATAGCTGGTGCAGGCTCGGTCAGTGCATTATTGTCTCTGGGAATATCACCCCTTCAGGTGATGTCAATGGCGGTATTACTGATTGTTTTATTGCTACTGCCGGCATGGAGTGGGTTGTTGAACGAAGCAGAATCGGGCAATACACCGTTCTTTGCTGTGCCCCATGGCATCGTTATTTTGCTGGGGTTTCTCTGTTTTGTTGCCTATATCATGGAAGGATCAATGCTGGACTGGAGTGGTATATTATTAACCAGTGTACATAATATCAGCAGCCATCAGGCTGGAATCGGTTATACCCTTTTTGCTATTGCCATGACATCTGGTCGCTTTTTGGGGGATAAGATCATTGCCCTTTATGGACACCGGCGGGTTTTTATCAGTAGTGCCTTATTAGCGACTTCTGGATTTATCCTTATTTACTCAGCATCAACAGCAATAATATTAGGACTTTCCTTCCTGATGGTGGGGGCTGGATTATCTAATATAGCCCCAATGCTTTTCACTGCTTCCGGTCAACAGAAAATTATGCCTGACTCGCTGGCAGTTGCGGCGGTTTCTACAATGGGATATTCAGGTATCTTACTGGGGCCTGCAATTATCGGGGGAATAGCACATATTGTGACATTACATGGTGCTTTTGCTTGTGTTGCTTTACTCTCTGTTTCCTTACTTGCAGGATATAAATTTATTAATCCAAGCGGAAGATGATAGAGGGAGTTCCTATGAGTTTGTCACAATATCATTGGCTTAATGAACCATCTGATTGGCAAGCTGGAAACGACTGGCTTAATGTTGCTACAGATCACAAAACCGATTTTTGGCAACAAACATGGTATGGTTTTCAACGTCATAGTGGTCATGTTTTTGGACGTTATATTGAGGATAATTTTACCTTTCAACTCTGTATTGAAGGATGCTTTGAACATTTATACGATCAAGCAGGAATCATGCTATTAGTGGATGAAAAACATTGGTTGAAAGGGGGAGTTGAATATTCTGACGGGCAGGCCACCATTGGTAGTGTACTTACACGCCACCATTCTGATTGGTCTATGGGAATATTTCCGGGTAATGCGAGTAAATTCTGGTTACGTCTGACCTGTGAAGAAGGGTATTTAAGGCTTCAATATTCTATTGATGGTTTACGGTGGCCATTATTAAGGTTATCTCCTTTTCTTGAGGATAAACAACGTGTCTTTGTTGGCGCAATGTGTTGTTCTCCAGAACGTCAAGGGTTACAGGTGAAATTTTCTGATTTCAGACTTACACCACCAATAAAGAAACCATTGCATGATTTAAGTTAGGTAGGATTCTTTTAGAAGAATTACATTTGCTGAGACAGACGTTAAAACACCCGAAGCAATGAGCTTCGGGTGTTGAAATGTCAAACGATATCAAAGTTAAATGTTCAGGCTTTTTCTAAAATAAAACCGGTAAAGTCAGCGGTTGCTTCTTCTGGGAGGGCGACAAATTGGTCTTTTAGCATGTAAACGCGTAATAATCCCTCTTCATCTGTATTTAATTCAACAGAACCGGTCGTAAAATTGAAGCTATCTACAACAAAATATTCGGGGCCAGATGTACGATTCTGTAAACCAAAATAAGCTGGCAAGGCTCTTTGTGGTATTTTTTTTGTTGATAAGCGTGCTGTACCAGTCAGTCTATATTTAACATTAGGCTCCAATCCTTTTATAATTTGATCAATGATGCCAGAATCAGAATAACTTTGGATTCTCAGAAAGTTAACACCATTCTCGGATAAGATTTCTACAGTTTCAGGGGTTGGGATTCTCCAGCCACGATATCCTTCGTTAAATGAACCATTAACCAGCTCTTTATTCGCGTTTTTTGTATTAGAATAATCTGCGCTATTTAGCATTTTCTTCATATCCATATATTAGTCCTTTTAAATAAATAACAATTAAATTTAGTCTTGCTTAATAGACTCTTTTCGGTAAACATTTTATCAACAATGAAAAAATATTAAATCGTGTTTTTTGATTGAAAATGATATTTGTGATAACTAATGTGAAAATAAATGATAGGGCTAAATTATTTCGATGGGAATTTGTTTTAAAATAATTTAACTATATTCCAGTTAAAATATTAATTTATAATTTTTGGGTTTATTTTCTCAACCAATATTAAAACACCCGGAGCTTCCTGTTCCGGGTGTGTTTTAATGTCAAACTACTTCGAAGTTAAATAGTTAGGCTTTTTCTAAAACAAAACCGGTAAAGTCAGCGGTTTCTCCGTCTGGTCGATGGCCAACTTGGTCTTTCAGCAAATAAACGCGTAAAAGCCCCTCTTGATCTGTGCTTAATTCTACCGAGCCCGTTGTAAAATCGGTGCTGTTTACAGCAAAAGATTCGGGGCCATCGGTACGGCTCTGTAAACCAAAATAAGCTGATGAGGCCCATTCTGCTGATACGCGCGCTGTAGCTGTTAGTTTATATTTAGTGTTAGGTTCTAATCCTTCTATAATTTGATCAATGACGCCAGAACCGGTAACGCTTTGGATTCTGAGAAAGTGAATGTCATCTTCAGATAAGATTTCTACTGATTCAGGGGCCGGGATTCTCCAGCCGTTATATCCTTCTTCGAATGAGCCGTTAACCAGTTCTTTATGAGAGTTTTTCTTGTTGTCAGAATAATCTTCGTTATTCAGGATTTCTTGTACGTTCATATATTAGTCCTTTTTAAATAAATAGAAATGAATTTAATTTCTTTCCGCGCTTTGTTTTTCGGGGGGCACTTTATCAATAATGGGATAATACTCAATTGTATTTTTTGTTGGTGGTGAATTGTAATTTGAGAAAATTGGTATAAAAATAAAACAAATGAGGGAAATTTTCGATATATTTAGTATACATGGGCCATTATTCTCATTATTTGTTGGTATTAATTGGAATTTTATTTTGATTTTTATTTTATGTAGATGATTTGTATATCGACGAGTAATGTATTTGTATGTTAAAAGTTAAATTTTAATTGTGCATAAAACGGTTATGTAGAAATAAAATATTCATAAAAAATATATTTTCTAATGTTGGTTAGAGCTATATGGATGAGTTTTTATTTAAAATTAAAAATAGATATTTCAAATGGAAATTATTTTTTTATCGTATTTTTATGTATTTTACTGCCTGGTATTATCACCAGACAGTTTGTTATATTAAATCCTATTTCTTGTCGTTATTGCCTGTTAAGCGATTTTATTTAAAATCGAATTATTTGAGAAGAAAGAAAATTAAATTATCGGCCTAAATAACTATCCCAATCTTTCCAGACAGGTTGTAACCCTGCTTTAATCAATACATCCGCGACCTGATAAACGGAGCGATTATCATGCGGAGTAAATTGTTCTAATTCTTCGTGGCTATTGTCTGCGTAACCACCGGGTTGGGTTTTCGAACCTGCGCTGACATTATTGATTGCCAGTGGTATTACGTGATCGCGAAAGAAGGGGGATTCCCGGGTAGAAATAGAAAGTTCCACATCTGGAGCAAACAGACGAAAAGCACAAATCAGTTGTACCAGTTCTGCTTCACTCATTAATGATGCAGGTTCAATACCTCCGGCACAAGGCCGCAAACGTGGGAATGAAATTGAATAACGACTTTGCCAGTATGTGCGTTGTAAAAAGAATAAATGTTCAGCCACCATATAACAATCTGTCCGCCAGTGGTTAGATAGGCCAATTAATGCCCCTAAACCAATTTTATCAATTTTTGCCCGGCCAAGACGATCCGGTGTTTCTAGTCGCCAATGAAAATCTTGTTTCTTACCCCGTAGATGATGCAGCCGATAAGTTGGTTCATGATAGGTTTCTTGATAAACCATTACACCATCCAGCCCCAACGTTTTGAGTTCTGAATATTCTTCCTGAGTCATTGGCTGGACTTCCATCATTATGGAACTGAAATGTTCACGGATAAGTGGCAGATAACGGCGGAAATAGTCCATACCTACTTTACTTTGATGTTCTCCCGTGACTAATAGCAGATTGTCAAAGCCCAGAGCTTTAATCGCCTGACATTCTGCAATAATTTCATCTTCATTTAGTATCTTGCGCTTGATGTGGTTACTCATTGAGAATCCACAATAGGTGCAATCATTGGCGCACAAATTCGAGAGATAAAGCGGCACATAAAAACCAACGGTATTACCGAAGCGTTGACGAGTCAATTTCTGTGCCTGTTGTGCCAGCGGTTCTATATAGGATTTCGCCGCTGGTGAGAGCAGTGCCATAAAGTCATCCAGATTTAATTTGTGGCTGCCCAATGCCCGTTCGACATCCTGCGAAGTTTTGCTGTTAATGCGAAGGGTAATGTCATCCCAACCCAGTTGCTGCCAGCGATAACCAAAACTGTTGTTCAAAAGATGATTAGCCATTAGAACGTTCCCAGAAAATCAGTCAATGGGCTGGATGCAACAGCGTGTTGTTTTCGACTTGCTAAACCAGCCTGATAGGATAATTCGCCTGCTGCAATTGCCATGCTAAATGCCTGTGCCATTTTTACTGGGTTATGCGCGACGGCAATAGCGGTATTGACCAATATGGCATCAGCACCCAGTTCAATCGCTTCCAGTGCATGGCTTGGTGCGCCGATGCCCGCATCGACAACCACTGGCACCTGTGCTTGCTCAATAATAATTTGCAGGAAATCCCGGGTTAGCAGCCCCTGATTAGAGCCAATCGGCGCGCCCAAAGGCATGACTGCCGCGCAGCCCACTTCTTCCAGACGTTTACACAAAACAGGATCCGCACTGCAATAAGGTAGAACGACAAATCCGTCTTTGACCAGCATTTCAGCGCCTTTGAGCGTTTCGACCGGATCGGGCAGCAAGTATTTCACATCAGGATGGATCTCCAGTTTGATCCAGTTTGTTGCCAACGCTTCACGGGCCAGACGGGCCGCGAACAGAGCCTCTTCTGCGGTTTTGGCTCCAGAAGTATTTGGCAGCAATTTGACGCCAAGTTTTTGTAATGGTGCCAGAATAGCGTCATTACCTCCCTGCAAATCAATGCGTTTCATCGCCATCGTGACAAGCTGACTGCCAGAGGCAGCTATAGCCTGAATCATTAAATCTGCATTAGCGAATTTGCCTGTACCAGTAAACAGACGGGAATCAAAAGTAGTATCAGCGATTTTTAACATATCAACCTCCGGCAATAGCCTGAAATAAAAGGATATTGTCCCCGTCATTAACTTGGTGCGTACTCCAGTTCGAACGCGGAATAATGGTTTGATTAATGGCCAATGCCGTTCCCGGTTGTGACCATTCAAGTTGTTCCAGTAATTGTTGTAGAGCCAGAGGAGCGGTAAGCTCCATCAGCTGGTCATTTATAGTAATTTTCATGCCATATTTCCGCAGATTGGGCATTGCTGCGATTGACTGAGCTGTAGCGTGCTCCAGCTTTGCTGCTTACCATCAAACAGCCGAAGTTTGCCGCTCAACGGAGAGGGAAGTCCGGTTAACATTTTGATGGCTTCCAATGCCTGCAATGTGCCGATGACGCCGACTACCGGACCTAATACACCCGCAGTTCGGCAATTGCGCTGTGGTTCTTCCTGATCAGGGTAGAGACAGGTATAGCAGCCGTGAGAATAAGGGGGCTCAAGCACCATAAGCTGACCGCTGAACCCAACAGCACTGCCACTGATTAAGGGTTTGCGTGTGGCTACACAAGCTGCATTGATAGCATGGCGGGTTGCCATGTTGTCACAGCAATCAAGAACCAGATCGACCTGTTTTACGCTTTTTTTCAAGGATTCCACATCTTGACGTTGATTAAGAACAGTTACTTTTACCAGTGGATTCAGTGCATTGAGCTGATTAGCTGCAAGTTCAGCTTTTGCCGAAGGGATATCCTCTGTGCGGTAAAGGATTTGTCGTTGTAAATTGGAGATGTGCAGTTGGTCATCATCTGCGAGATAAATTGTTCCCACACCCGCCGCAGCGAGATAGAGAGACGCAGGGGCGCCCAGCCCTCCCAGACCGACAATCAGTACGCGGCTGGTTTTCAGTTTTTCCTGTCCTTCAGGGCCGATATCTTCCAGCAACAGTTGTCGGCTGTAACGCATAAATTCTTGATCATTCAGCATAAGAACCTCTCAATACCGTCAACTAAATGCCTTCAACTAGGTGAATCAACTGCGCCGTTGCCTGACGCCAATCCTTTGCTTTGGTAATCGCACTAACCAGCGCCACACTGCCAACTCCCGTAGCAATAACATCCGGTACACGTTCGAGAGAGATACCTCCGATAGCGACAGTAGGGTAATCCGGTGTGTTTTCTACCTGTTGTTTTAGTGCTTCGAGCCCTTGTGGAGAAGAGGGCATTGCTTTGGTAGTCGTCGGGAAAATATGGCCGAGGGCGATATAAGATGGACGTAAAGATTTTGCCCGTGCCAATTCTTGTTCATTGTGAGTGGAAATGCCTAACCGCAATCCGGCTTCTTGGATTGCATTCAGATCGGCGTTATCTAAATCTTCCTGCCCCAGATGAACACCGTAAGCGCCATGTTTGATCGCCAGTCGCCAGTAATCGTTAATAAATAAACGAGCGTTATATTGGTGGCCGAGCGTGATGGCCTGCTTAATTTCTCCCTCGACCTGATCTTCTGGCAGGTCTTTGATTCGTAACTGGATGGTGGTAATTCCTGCCTTTAACAGGCGGGAAATCCATTCCAGCGAATCCACAACCGGATACAGCCCCAATCTGTGTTCAGTCGGGGCAAATGAGGCATTAGGCAGATTACTCATGAGATACACCCTCTGCACTGTGATACAGCTCGCTGCCGCGGGCGCGGAATTCTTCTGACATCTGTTCCATACCGGCGGCATAATCGCGTACTTCCTGAGAGATCTTCATCGAGCAGAATTTAGGCCCGCACATAGAACAGAAATGAGCAATTTTACCGGAGGCTTGTGGCAGAGTTTCATCGTGATAGGCACGAGCGGTATCTGGATCGAGCGCCAGATTAAACTGATCTTCCCAACGGAATTCAAATCTTGCTTTTGACATAGCGTTATCACGGATTTGTGCGCCTGGATGGCCTTTGGCGAGATCGGCGGCATGGGCAGCAATCTTGTAGGTTATCAGTCCTTGCTTAACATCATCTTTGTTTGGCAGACCAAGATGTTCTTTTGGCGTCACATAACAGAGCATGGCGCAGCCAAACCAGCCAATCATCGCTGCACCAATACCCGAGGTGAAATGGTCATAACCTGGTGCAATATCTGTCGTCAGTGGCCCAAGGGTGTAGAAAGGGGCTTCATGACAGTGCTCCAATTCTTCTGTCATATTGCGGCGAATCATCTGCATTGGCACATGTCCGGGGCCTTCGATCATCACCTGAACATCATATTCCCAGGCAATTTTGGTCAGTTCGCCTAATGTATGTAACTCTGCAAACTGGGCTTCATCATTGGCATCTTGAATAGAGCCGGGGCGCAAGCCATCCCCTAATGATAGAGAAACATCATAAGCGGCACAGATTTCACAAATCTCGCGGAAATGTTGGTAGAGGAAGTTTTCCTGATGATGAGATAAGCACCATTTCGCCATAATTGAGCCACCGCGGGAAACGATCCCGGTGAGGCGTTTGGCTGTTATCGGGACATAGCGCAGCAGAACGCCTGCGTGAATAGTGAAGTAGTCCACCCCTTGTTCTGCCTGTTCCAGCAAGGTATCACGGAACATTTCCCAGGTGAGGTTTTCCGCTACGCCATTAACTTTTTCCAGAGCCTGATAAATGGGGACTGTACCGATAGGAACCGGGCTATTACGTAAGATCCATTCGCGGGTTTCGTGGATATAACGGCCAGTGGAGAGATCCATTACCGTATCCGCTCCCCAACGGGTAGACCAGATTAGCTTTTCCACTTCCTCCTCAATAGAAGAGGTTACCGAAGAGTTACCGATATTGGCGTTAACCTTCACCAGAAAATTACGACCAATAATCATTGGTTCTGATTCAGGATGATTGATATTGGCAGGAATAATCGCCCGGCCAGCCGCGACCTCCTGACGGACAAATTCAGGTGTGATATTTTCTGGCAACTGAGCGCCGAAGCCTTGCCCGGCATGTTGTTGGCGTAGTACATCGCCGTGGATACGTTCACGTCCCATATTTTCCCGCAGTGCGATAAATTCCATTTCCGGTGTGATGATGCCTTTACGGGCATAGTGCAATTGCGTAACGCGTTTGCCTTTACCTGCTTTTAATGGATGAGGGCGGTTATTGAAACGTAAATGATCGAGACCGGCATCCGCCAGGCGTTGCTGAGTAAAATCAGAGCTGAGGGCAGTAACGGGTTCTGTATCTTGGCGTTCGTCGATCCATTGCTGGCGCAATTTAGTTAACCCAACATGCACATCCAGCATGGAATCAGGATCGCCATAAGCACCAGAAGTATCGTAAACAGGGATAGCTTCGTTTTCCTCATATCGCGGTTCTTCTTTAGTTCCACCAATTAAAGTGGGCGATAACTGAATTTCCCGCATTGGGACTTGGATATCGTCATGTGAACCTTGGAGATAAATTCGTCGAGAATTAGGGAATGCGACTCCCTGAATAGAATTAATAAATTCCTGAGCGGCATCGCGTTGAGCTTGACGTGGACGTGCCGGGCTGGGTTTTGGTGAAATATCAGTTGCAGGGATAACAATATTATTAGACATAGCAAATTCCTAACCGTGTTATTGGGAAAGTTGCTTGTCTGGAGCTCGCAGGGAGTAATAATTGATGGCTGGATGGACTCTTGGTAAGAAAACCGGGTGAGCCGACAGCGGTTGATTACTCTTGTTCCACTTCGCGGGTATTAACCCGATCAGGTTCTGCGGATCCCGAATTAACGGTCTCAGCCTGTGTATGCTGCGATAAAACAGCTTACGCTAGGCACTCCGACAAGAAAGTAGGCATAAGTATAGAAGGGATTATGAAAACTACAACCCTTGATAAATGAAAGTATTTATAATGACCAAGTTAATTGTTTCCAGCTATGTTGTTTTGCCTCAGCTTGCAAACGAGTATCGGCATTGACAGTAATCACCTCATTGGCAAACTGACACATCGGCAGATCATTAATCGAATCACTGTAAAAACGGATAGTTTCAGGATAACTGTTTTGTTGCTCCAACCACTGTTTCATTCGTTTTACTTTACCTTCACGAAAAGTGGCAATACCGTCTATTTTGCCGGTATAACAGCCATTTTCTATTACCATATCAATGCCCAGCGCAGTGTGAATACCCAATTCGGCAGCTATCTTTTTCACAATAAAAGAGACGGTGGCTGAAATAATCATGACTGGAACCTGCTGCTGTTGATACTCTTCAAGCAGAGCTTTGGCTTGTGGGTAAAACCGTGGTCTGATTTTCTCTTTAACAAATTCGGTGAGCCAGACATCAACCCGCTCTAGCGGAACCTGATGTAATGTTTCCAAGCTGAATGCCAGATAGTCATCCATATTCAGCATACCTGCGCTGTAATCAGCCATCATTTTTTTGTCTGCTTCGATAAAGCTGGGATCAGTAATTATGCCTTTTTCCCATAAGAATTCTGTCCATATAGCGCTGGAATCACCGGAGATTAAGGTGTCATCCAGATCAAACACTGCAAGCGGTTGTGGCATGATGTTGTGTTCCTCAGGTCAAAGCACATTAATAGCTGAGAATCATGCCTGTCACTGCCTGGTCAGGCAATACAATATATAATAAGACACTCTTTTTCTGATGAAAAAGCGTATGATTTATACACATATTAGAATAATTTAAGATGTCATAGTGATGATGCAACAACAAATTACAGGTACAGAACGTGGCTGGTGGATTATTAGCTATGAAAATCGTATTTGGCTCCCTAAAGGTGAATTACCCTTTGGAATAGCGGCTCAATGGTCACTGCAAGGAAAAATAGCATTGCCTATTGGTGAATGGCAGGGAGAGAAAGTTTGGCTTATTCGTCAAAAAATGTCTTCCGATATGGTTTCGCTACGGGAAATTGTTTCAAGTGAGTGCGGATTGTTTCAGTTAGCTGGTCGGGGAGTACAGCTAGCAGAGTTTTATCGTGCTCATCAATATTGTGGTTATTGTGGCAATGAAATGTACCACAGTGTCAGTGAATGGGCTTGTTTGTGTAACCACTGCCATGAGCGTTATTATCCGCAGATTGCGCCTTGCATTATTGTCGGTATTCGCCGTAATGATCAGATTTTGCTGGCGCAGCATCAACGTCATCGCGGGAATATGTACACAGTACTAGCGGGATTTGTCGAAGTAGGTGAAACACTCGAAGAAGCGGTATCCCGCGAAGTAATGGAAGAAAGTAATATTAAAGTCCGTAACTTACGTTATGTGGCTTCTCAGCCGTGGCCTTTTCCTCATTCATTGATGATGGCATTTCTGGCTGATTATGACAGCGGTGAAATCCGTCATGATCCGAAAGAGCTGATTAGCGCAGACTGGTATCGCTATGATCAACTGCCATTGATCCCGCCAGCCAATACGATTGCCCGCCGGTTGATTGAAGATACGGTTGCTTTATGCCGAAATGCGTAATGTACTGTTTGGTGCGATTCAACGGGAGAGATTTGTCTGTCATGTTACAATGGCAGCAAATCATTGCAGCCAGATAATATTGCGGCCAATAAATAAATGGAGCCTGTTATGAATGAGTTGAAAAACGACCGCTATTTGCAAGCCTTACTACGCCAACCCGTTGATGTTACACCTGTATGGATGATGCGTCAGGCTGGTCGCTATTTGCCGGAATATAAGGCTACCCGTACCGAGGCAGGTGATTTTATCTCTCTATGTAAGAATACTGAACTTGCCTGCGAAGTCACTTTACAGCCTTTACGGCGTTATCCGTTGGATGCGGCGATTCTCTTCTCTGATATTCTCACTATTCCTGATGCAATGGGGTTGGGACTCTATTTCGAGGCAGGTGAAGGCCCGCGTTTTAAGTCCCCTATTTTAAGTCGTGCTGATGTTGAAAAACTGCCGGTTCCTGATCCTGAAATGGAGCTGGGTTATGTGATGGATGCAGTGCGTACCATCCGTAAGGCACTGGCGGGTCAGGTTCCTTTGATTGGCTTTTCCGGTAGCCCGTGGACACTGGCGACTTATATGGTGGAAGGCGGTAGTAGTAAGGCATTCACTAAAATCAAAAAAATGATGTATGCCGAACCCGCTGTCATGCACCTATTGCTGGGTAAACTGGCAGACAGTGTTATTCTTTATCTTAATGCCCAGATTAAAGCGGGCGCTCAGTCCGTGATGATTTTCGATACTTGGGGAGGCGTGCTGACGGGGCGGGATTATCGCGAGTTTTCCCTGCGTTATATGCACAAAATTGTTGATGGCCTGATCCGTGAAAATGAAGGTCGCCGTGTGCCGGTAACATTGTTTACCAAAGGCGGTGGGCAATGGCTGGAAGCAATGGCTGAAACGGGTTGTGATGCCCTTGGTTTGGACTGGACGACAGATATTGCTGATGCACGTCGTCGTGTAGGGAGTAAAGTGGCTTTGCAGGGCAACATGGATCCATCTATGTTATATGCCTCTTCAGAGCGGATTGAGCAGGAAGTTTCGACAATTTTGCAAGGTTTTGGTGCAGGTTCTGGTCATGTTTTTAACCTTGGTCATGGTATCCATCAAGATGTATCGCCGGAACATGCTGGTGTATTTGTTGAAGCGGTACATAAACTTTCAGCTAAATATCATCAGTAAGAATATGATTAACACGAAAGCATTACGTCAGGAACAAATAGAAAAGGCTCAGCAAGTCATCCATTATGATGATTTTTCCTCACCAAAATTGATTGCTGGTGCTGATGTGGGCTTTGAACAGCAGGGAACGGTTACCCGCGCAGCTATCGCTGTTCTCTCTTATCCTGCCCTTGAACTGGTGGAGTATCAGATAGCCCGAATTGAAACTACACTTCCTTATATCCCTGGTTTACTCTCTTTTCGTGAATATCCTGCATTGATGGCTGCCTGGCAGTCGCTGAAACATACACCTGATCTGGTCATGGTGGACGGCCATGGTATTGCTCATCCACGTCGTTTAGGCGTTGCCAGCCATTTTGGTTTATTGGCGAATGTACCTACGATTGGCGTGGCAAAACGTCGTTTATGTGGTGAAAGTGAACCATTGGGTGAGCAACCCGGCAGTTGCCAGCCTTTGATTGATAAAGAGGAGCAGATTGGTTGGGTATGGCGAAGTAAAAAACGTTGTAATCCATTGTATATTTCTACAGGACACAGAATCAGTCTTGATAGTGCATTGCTATGGGTAGAGCGCTGTGTGAGAGGTTATCGCCTACCTGAAACTACCCGTTGGGCGGATGGTATCGCCTCAAATAGGGCGTTTTTTGAACAAATGATGCAGAAAAATCCTTAAATTCGGTGTAAGCGTGTGGATCTTCTTGAATTTCAGGTAAACTGCGAAGCAAATTATGCATTAATGAGTAAGAACTAATGTTACGAAACCCGATACATTTACGGCTGGAAAAACTTGAAAGCTGGCAGCATCTGACTTTCATGGCGAGTTTATGCGAACGGATGTATCCAAATTACCAGATGTTCTGTCGTCAGACAGCGTTCGCGGAACCTGCTCTTTACCGCCGTATTCTGGATTTGGTGTGGGAAATATTAGTTGTAAAAGATGCCAAGGTTAATTTTGATAATCAGCTGGAAAAGTTGGAACAAATCATTCCGTCAGCCGATGATTACGATATTTACGGTGTGTACCCGGCAATTGATGCGTGTATTGCATTAGGGGAAGTTATCCATTCCCGTCTGAGTGGTGAAACATTGGTGCATACAATTGCTGTGAGTGAAATTTCAATTCGCACAGTTGCTATGCTTGAAATGACTCATGCCGGGAAAGAAATGACCGATGAAGAATTAAGAGTATTACCTGCCATTGAACAAGAGTGGGACATTCAATGGGAAATTTATCGCTTATTGTCCGGCTGTGAAGAGCGGGATATTGAGTTGATTAAAGGATTGAAAGCTGACCTCCGGGAGTCAGGAATTAGCAACATAGGCATAAATTTAACGCAGTAAAGTGAAAAAACGTGATTTAATGCTTTAAATGCCATGTTCAAAGGCTTCACTTTTGCCCCCACTCTGTTCTACATTTGGGGGGTGAAAAGAAGTGGCTATCGGTGCGTGTATGCAGGGGTGCTGTCATTCGGCATATCCGTCGCACTCGATGCTTTGCAAACGATAAACACACTGTAAGGATAATCTATGAATAAGACTGAATTAGTTGATGCAATCGCAGAAAGCGCAGACCTGACCAAAGCTCAGGCGAAAGCTGCTCTGGAATCAACTTTGAATGCAATTACTGAATCCCTGAAAGAAGGTGATTCAGTACAACTGGTGGGCTTTGGTACTTTCAAAGTTAACCATCGCGCAGAGCGTACTGGCCGTAACCCTCAAACCGGTAAAGAAATTACAATCGCTGCTGCGAACGTACCTGCTTTCTCTGCTGGCAAGGCACTGAAAGACGCAGTTAAATAATTTCATTGCAAAAAAGAAAAGATAGAAGGGGTATTTATCCCCTTTTGTTGGTTCGTCAGGGGCTGATGACACTAGGATTCGTCTTCGCGCTCAGCGCCTGTACCAATCAACCAAAAGAACCTTCTTTTAGTGCAAGTGGATTCATCGCAGATGATGGCGTTGTCCGCTTGTGGCGCCTCAACGATCAAAATAGTAAGCCTCTGGTTCTAATGAGTGTTTACAGCCCTTACCGTAATGGCAATACCATCGTGACTTTTTATGAATATAAACAGGGCGATTTACGCCAAATTCGTCGTGAAATTCTGAATAATGAAAATCCATTGGCTGAACAACTTCGTTTAGATAAATCCGGTGATGTGATTTTTATGCAAAAGCAGTCAAAAACCCGGCGTGAACCACTTTCCAGTGATGATATTGTTCGCATGCAGTTTGATGCTAAACGGGTTCTTGAGTTAAGTGATGCGTTGATCGTGGGAAATGTGCGTTTGATGCAAGGGCACTGGCATAACGGCAAGGTCACTACCTGTGCAGGTGACACGATTGCCGTCGAGTTTGAACCTTACGCGAGGTCATGGCTTGAACAGCGCGAAAAAAGCAGTTACGGTCAATTAACAATTGCCTGGTTGGAAGCTTCGGCTGGCCGTGAATTACTGTTGGTAGCCAATAACGACTTCTGCCGTTGGGAACCGACGAAGGACAGCCTCTGACCTCCGTCAGTTTTGTGATTATTTCAGCCGGTTAATTGCCCGGTATCCAATATCCTTGCGATAAAAACAGCTACTCCATTCAATCTCTTCTGCTTGCTGGTAACTGTTTTTCTGCGCGTCGGCAATGGTTTTTCCCAAAGCGGTAACACACAGAACACGTCCACCTGCGGTAATAACATCACCATCTTTCAGTGCTGTACCTGCATGAAAAACCTTGGTGCTTTCATTTTCTTGTTGGGGCAAGCCATGAATAATGTCCCCTTTGCGATAATCGGCAGGATATCCGCCAGCAGCCAGCACTACACCCAGAGCAGGGCGTTCGTCCCAATCGGAAGTTTTACCAGCAAGCTCGCCTTTTGCACCGGCCAGACAAAGTTCAACTAAATCGGAACGCATACGCATCATGATTGGTTGAGTTTCCGGATCACCAAAGCGACAATTAAATTCAATCACTTTCGGTTCGCCATTCTGGTTTATCATCAACCCGGCATAAAGAAAACCGGTATAGACATGACCTTCGGCAGCCATACCATTAACCGTAGGATAAATAATTTCTTCTATAATACGCTGGTGGATTGTATCGGTGACGATCGGTGCGGGTGAATAGGCTCCCATTCCCCCAGTGTTCGGACCCGTGTCACCGTCACCTATGCGCTTATGATCCTGGCTGGTTGCCATAGGAACAACATTCTTGCCATCGACCATAACGATAAAACTAGCTTCTTCGCCAGTTAAAAACTCTTCAATAACAATTCGATGGCCTGCATCACCAAATGCATTTCCGGCTAGCATATCTTTTATGGCGGACTGAGCTTCTTCCAGTGTCATAGCAACAATCACACCTTTACCTGCGGCCAATCCGTCAGCTTTTATGACAATAGGTGCGCCGACTTTATCCAGATAGGCGAGAGCAGGTTCGATGGCTGTAAAATTCTGGTAAGCCGCCGTTGGGATTTGATGGCGTGCCAGAAAATCTTTGGTGAATGCTTTTGAGCCTTCTAATTGAGCGGCTGCCTGAGTTGGGCCAAAGATAGTCAACCCCGCTTTTTGGAATGCATCGACAATACCAATGACCAATGGCGCTTCAGGGCCAACGATAGTCAGCCCGATATTATGGCTTTGTGCAAATGCTAACAGGCTATTGATATCTGTCGCTGAGATATCAATATTTTCCAGATTGCTTTCCAGAGCGGTTCCTGCATTTCCTGGAGCAACATAGACTTTATCAGCCAAAGGAGACTGAGCTGCTTTCCATGCCAGAGCGTGCTCGCGTCCACCGCTACCAATAATTAAAATATTCATTCAGTTCACTCCTGCTATTGATTAGTGGCGGAAATG
Source organism: Photorhabdus sp. RM322S (assembly GCF_042879395.1). Taxonomy (NCBI): domain Bacteria; kingdom Pseudomonadati; phylum Pseudomonadota; class Gammaproteobacteria; order Enterobacterales; family Morganellaceae; genus Photorhabdus; species Photorhabdus sp. RM322S. Next base: position 1,952 of record NZ_JBHFKW010000029.1, on the reverse strand, counting down.
GCGCATGCCAGTAAAAATCATGGCAAGACCGTGTTCATCAGCCGCTGCAATGATTTCGTCATCACGGATAGAACCGCCTGGTTGGATAACACAGCTCACACCGACAGCCGCTGCCGCATCAATGCCGTCACGGAATGGGAAAAATGCGTCAGAAGCCATTGCACATCCCTGAACCTCCAAACCCTCGTCGGCGGCTTTAATTCCAGCAATTTTTGCAGAATAGACACGGCTCATTTGGCCTGCACCGATACCGATGGTCATATCATTTTTTGCATAAACAATTGCATTTGATTTGACAAACTTAGCGACTTTCCAACAGAACAGAGCATCTTTCATTTCTTGTTCAGTGGGTTGACGTTTGGAAACTACACGTAAGCTATTTGTAGTTACCATACCAAGATCGCGATCTTGTACCAGTAGGCCGCCATTAACACGTTTGAAATCAAGACCAGCAACGCGGGTTTCCCATTCTCCACTGACCAGAACACGGACATTTTGCTTGGTAGCCAATACGGGTAATGCATCTTCATTTATTGAAGGAGCGATAATTACCTCAACGAATTGGCGATCGATAATGGCTTGTGCAGTTTTAGTATCAAGTTCGCGGTTGAACGCGATAATACCGCCGAAAGCTGAGGTAGGGTCTGTTTTGAATGCGCGATCATAGGCTTCGTGAATATCTTTACCTATTGCTACACCGCATGGGTTAGCGTGCTTAACGATAACACAGGTAGGCTCTGCAAATTCTTTAACACATTCCAAAGCTGCATCTGTATCTGCAATGTTATTATAGGAAAGCGCTTTACCTTGTAATTGAGTTGCCGTTGCGATAGACGCTTCAGAGATATTCTCTTCTATATAGAAAGCGGCGTCCTGATGACTGTTCTCGCCATAACGCATATCCTGCTTTTTAGTGAGATTCAGATTCAGGGTACGAGGGAAGCGTCCTGATGGTTGAGTGATGTCACCGTAATAAGGCGGAACCAGTTTGCCAAAATAGTTAGCAATCATGCTGTCATAAGCAGCGGTGTGTTCAAATGCCTTAATGGCTAAATCGAAACGGGTCGATTGTGTCAGTGAACCTTGATTGTTATCCATCTCTTCAATGATTTTTTCATAATCATTACTATTAACTACGATCGCAACATCTTTGTGGTTCTTAGCCGCAGAGCGAACCATCGTTGGTCCGCCGATATCAATGTTTTCAACAGCGTCTTCCAAAGTGCAATCTGGTTTGGCAACGGTTTGAGCGAATGGATATAGATTCACAACTACCATATCAATTGGTGAGATTTGGTGTTGTTCCATGATCTCATCATCTTGCCTGCGGCGACCAAGGATTCCGCCATGTACTTTAGGATGCAGGGTCTTAACGCGTCCATCCATCATTTCAGGAAAGCCGGTGTAATCTGAAACTTCAGTAACCTTCAGACCAGAGTCAGCCAGTAAACGGGCTGTTCCGCCAGTAGAAAGTAATTCAACACCGCGTTGAGATAAGGCTTTTGCAAATTCAACGATCCCTGATTTATCGGAAACACTAAGTAGGGCACGACGGATTGGACGAGGCTGTTGCATTGGTTTGATCCCTTGGATTTTATAAGGCAATAACATGTTATTGGGAAGAACCCACTATTATCAGGACATAAAAAATGGGCACTGCAATAATATTTCAGAACAGTCAGCTAAAATCACGCAATGATTTTAGCCATCGAATTGTAACGAAAACGTTTGCGTGATGCTCGATAAATTTTAACCCAACTAACCATTTGTGGATAAGTCTGTTGATATATGAGTATAAAGTGGGGTTTTGCTGTGGGATTAATCAAACGATCAATTTTCTTTAAAATAACTATTGCCAGCGCCGAAGAACCCCCTATAATGCGCCACCACTGACCGACACAACGCTGATAAACATTGTGAGGTCAGGCAGAGAGAAAGCGAATAAGCGCTTG